>CALWCW010000069.1 GCA_944376495.1 uncultured Clostridia bacterium
AAAATGATGGGTTCAATAAGCGGTAAAAACGGAACTCAAACTTTATATATTCCTTTAACTTCAGCAAGACAAGATATAGATTTTGTATGCTACTATACTCTATCTCCAGAAATATCAACTTGTCAAGAAATCTCTTTTGTTAAAACAAATAGCAAAATAAATGACGAAAAATGGTTTATTTAATTAATAAAAAAAATAAAATTAATTATTAAAAAATAAAATAAAAATAAATATTTTATTATTTTAAAAAAAATAAAAAAAATAAAAATAAAATTATTTATTATAAAAATATATAATAAATATAAATATAAATAAAATTAATATAATAAAAAAGATTAATGTTTATCATTAATCTTCTTTATTGTCAATATCATCTTGTTTTTGATTTCCATTGCCACCAGTCAACCCATAAGCAACTTTGACTTTCTCAAAAATTTCATTATAAACTTCAGGAGTTTTCTCTAGATATGCTTTGACATTTTCTTTTCCTTGACCTATTTTTTCATCATTATATGAGAACCATGACCCTGATTTTTGGATTATATCACTATTAAGTGCAAGGTCAATTACACATCCAACTTGACTTATACCTTGCCCATATATTATATCAAATTCGGCTGATTTAAATGGAGGTGCAAGTTTGTTTTTAACTACTTTAACAATTGTTCTATTTCCAATTATATTTGTTCCATCTTTAATGGTATCTTTCTTACGAACATCCAGTCGAATAGAAGAATAGAACTTAAGTGCTTTACCACCAGTTGTTGTTTCAGGTGAACCAAACATAACTCCAACCTTTTCTCTTAATTGATTGATGAAAATAACGGTTGTATTACTCTTATTGATAATTCCTGTCAATTTTCTGAGGGCTTGACTCATCATTCGAGCTTGAAGTCCAACATGGTTATCACCCATTTCTCCATCAATTTCTGCCTTTGGAGTTAAAGCAGCAACAGAGTCAACAACTACTATGTCAACAGAACCTGATTTAACTAGTGTTTCGCAAATATTTAATGCTTGTTCTCCATTATCCGGTTGAGACACAAGAAGGTCATTTAATACAACTCCCAATTTTTCAGCATAGGTTGGGTCAAGTGCGTGTTCTGCATCGATAAAAGCTGCAGTCCCTCCTTTCTTTTGAGCTTGAGCAATTATATGCAATGACACAGTGGTTTTACCTGAAGATTCAGGTCCATAAATTTCAATAACCCTACCTCTTGGAATTCCACCGATACCTAATGCTATATCAAGCACAAGACAGCCTGTTGGAATTACATCAATAGGTTCATTGACTCTATCTCCAAGTTTCATAATTGCACCCTTACCATATTGTTTTTCAATTTGAAGTAGTGCTTGATCTAATGCTTCTTTTTTACTATCTTTTTTAAGATCTTTCTTTTCCATAATATCTCCTAATTCTTTTTACCTATATAGTTTATCAAAATTTTATTAAAAAGCAAAGTCATTTTTGCGTAATTTTTTTGCTAAATGAAATAAAATTGAATTTTTAGCCATATTTACACAACTTTCTCTATCTGCTTTAAGCGTGCTGTTATAAACATGAACCTCATCTTTTGTTACAAGTGAAAACTTAAACTCAAGACCTCCATCTATTTCTTTACCAGCAGTTAAAATCGCAACGTCACTTTGAGATGAATTTAAAAATTTCATGCTTCTATCAATAAATTGTTGGTCATCTATCTCAATATTTTCCCTTATTGTATAATTTTTTATAACATTAATAAAGTTCTTTTCTTCTGAAAGTAAACTTGCTAAAAGTTCTCCTTTTGTTATGTTTTCATTTATTGCAATCGTTTGTCCACTTTCACTTAAATAGTTATAAATTATTTGTTCAAGAGATAGGCTATTTTCGCTATAAATATATTGATTAAATGTGTTTAGGATTTTCGCCTTGTTATCATCCAAAAGCCCTTCCTTTAAACTGCTATAAGTCAAATATATATCACATAATAAATCTTTATAATCTATTTTATATTTAAATCCTTCAATTTCATTTTTTAAAATGTCTAAACTATTTATTATTCTATCTCTTCCAAGTCCAAAAATTCTATATCTCAACACCTCATATGTTTTGTCTTCTTTAAAGACATCATTTAATAAATCAAGTTGAACTTCAAGCGGAACAAATACATATTTTTTGTCATTTTTCTTGTAAACTACTATTTGGTCATTAATGAGTTCTTTTTCTCCGCTTATTTTAGGAAGATTATAAAGTATCAAATCATCCAAATCCTTATTATCACAAAAGATTAAAAGATTATCATCAAATGTTATAAAATCTCTTTCTCTATAAAAATTATCAATGACAAACCCACTTATATCAATTAAGTTATAAGCACATATTTGATTAAATTTCTTCATATCAAATGAAGTATAACCATTTATAATTTTATTAGAAAATATAAAAACTTTATATTCCATTATCTAATGTATCCTATTTAATTTTTCTTTTTTTTATTTTTAATTTATAAAAATAAATTTTTTATTAAAAATATAAAATATTTTATTTATATTTTTTTATTTTTAATTTATTTTTTTAAATATAAATTAATTTAATAATTTAAATTATTAAATTAATATTAAATTATTAATAAAATATTTTTTTTATTTAATATTATTATCTGTCACATCATCATCTTTAACTTGAATATCTTTATTAGATGTTGTTTCTTGCTTATCATCAGTAACAATATTAGTTTCTTCTATCTCATTTTCAACATCCATTTTGTCAGCAAGTTCATCGTGATTAACAAAATTGTCAAACTTATCAGTTTTAAAAACCTTTCTATTTCTTATAAGATAACTTGCTCCAGAATAAATCGTCAATATTGTTGCACCTATTAAAATAATCATTAATATAAATCTGATTATACCAGTGGCTTCTTCTGCAACAGCCTTATCGAGTAAAGGATAAATATCTGTAATGAAAAATGCCGTAAACATATATAATGAAACTGAAATATACTGAACAGTCGCCTTTATTTTTCCGCCTTTATCAGCCGCAAGCACAATACCTTTTGAGGCTGCAACCTGTCTTAAGGCACTGACAATAAGTTCTCTGGCTAAAATGATGATAACACAAATCACCCCTAAATATGTCGGATAAACAACTGGTGCTTGTCCTTGAACAGGTGCTGCAATAATTAAAATTAATCCTGTTGTTATCAAAACTTTATCCGCTATCGTATCAAAAAATTTGCCTAAATCTGTAACTTGGTTATTTTTTCTAGCAAGATAACCATCTAAAAAATCAGTTAAGCAAGCAATTATAAAAACTATTGTTGCAACAAGTTTTCCATAAGGAATGAAATCTGCAAGATAAAAGAAAATTATAATTGGCAACAAAAGCAATCTTGACAATGTTATTTTATTTGGTGTATTCATAATACTTCTCCTTTTAAATCACTTCCGTCAAAGTCAGTAATTTTTACTTTTACTATACTTGAACATTGAACACTACCATTATCTACAAAACGCACTCCAAAGTCAACTAAAGGTGAAAGTTTTTGGCTATGTCCACAAAATTCTCCGCTATTTGAATCAAATTCATCTACAAGAACGTCTATATCACTTCCTATCAATCCCTTTATATTTTCTAGTGCTATTTTATTTTGTAATGTCTTAATTTTTTTAAATCTTCTGTTTTTCGTCCACTCTTTCATTTGTTTTTTCATAAAGAAACTTGCAGTATTAGGTTCTTTAGAATATGGGAAGAACCCCGCATAATCAAATTTAATCTCTTTTATAAACTCGCACAATTTTTTAAATTTCGACCGAGTTTCACCAGGATACCCAACTATAAACGTTGATCTTATTGCAAGTTCTGGATAAGAAGATTTAATTTTATCAAGAAGTTGTCTTGTTTCTTTTTCTCCTAATCTTCTTCTCATGCTATGTAAAATTTCATCATCTATATGTTGCAAAGGTATATCAATATATTTGCACATCTTTTCATTATTAGATATAAAAGACAAAAGTTTATCATTTAATTTTTCAGGATAAAGATAATGTAGTCTTATCCAGTTTAACCCTTTAATTTTGCTTAATTTTTCGCACAGTTCAATGAGTTTATTTTCACCATATAAATCTTCGCCATATCTAGTTGTATCTTGAGCAATTAAAATTAATTCTTTAACTCCCCTCTCTACTAAATTTTTAGCCTCATCAATGATGTCTTCCATTTTTTCGCTCTTATATCTTCCTCGTATTCTAGGAATTGTGCAATATGAACAAACATTGTCACATCCGTCTGCAATTTTCAAATAAGCATAACTTGGGCTGTTTGTCAATACTCGTTCATATTTTTTTAAAGGTTTTGATGGAGAAACATTATAAAGATTTTCAATTATAGAGCAAATATTTTCATTATCTTTTAATCTTAAAAATTTATCAATAGTTGGAAAGTTCTCTGTCATGGAATTAAAATTTCGTTCTGGGAAACAACCTGTGACAATCACCTTTTCAATAATTCCATCTGCCTTTAACTTTTCCATTTCAAGAATATTCATTATTGCTTCTTCTTGAGCAGGCTGAATAAATGCACACGTATTTACTATGACAATATCAGCACTATAAATATCTGATGATATGTTAAATCCATATTCTTTTAATCTTCCAAGCATTTTTTCAAGGTCAACCTTATTCTTATCACACCCTAGACTTATTGCCGATATTGTCTTTTGTCTTAATTCTTCTTTAGTCATAAATATCTCCAAAAATTGCATAAAATTCTTCTATTGAAATATAAACAGAACGCTGTTTTGAGCCTTCGGCAGCAGAAATATATCCTCGCTCTTCCATTTGGTCAATTATTCGCGCTGCACGAGGATAGCCTATAGACAATTTTCTCTGAACCATTGTCGTAGATGCAACCCCATTATCAATACATATCTTAAGTGCATTAGGAAGAAGAGGGTCAACTCCATCCTTATTATCTGTGCCACCATTTGTATTTTTATTTGGGTTGTTTATTGCATTAAATGCCTCTTCGTCAAAAATCTCTTCGTTATTATCAATGATATAATTAACAATATCTTTTGTTTCAGGTGTGTCTATAAAGCAACCTTGTAATCTTGCAGGAGCCGAATCTGTTGGTTTATAAAGCATATCTCCATAGCCAAGCAATTTTTCAGCACCAGTTGACCCCATAATAACTTCACTATCAATTCTACCCGCAACTTTGAAGGCAATTCTTGCTGGAAGATTCGCCTTTAAAGTTCCTGTAACGACATCAGTTGAAGGTCGTTGAGTTGCAAGTATAAGGTGTATTCCAGCGGCTCTCGCTTTACCAGCAAGACGTCTAATCTTGTCCTCTATTTCATTTTTTGCTATAGCCATAAAATCAGCAAATTCATCAAAGATGATGACGATATAAGGCATCTTTTTCACTTTATTTTGTAAAACTTTGTCGATTTTGTTGTATTCGTCAATGTTTCGAACACGCTCTTCAGATATAAGTTTAAATCTTCGTTCCATTTCATCAACTGCCCATTGCAAAGCATTGACTGCTTTTGTTGGGTCTGTTATTACTTTAGGAACAACCATATGTGGCAACCCCTCATACATTGAAAGTTCAACTTGTTTTGGGTCTATCATAATAAACTTAACTTCATCAGGTGATGATTTATAAAGAAGAGAAACAATTATTGAGTTAAGGCAAACACTCTTACCTGAACCAGTTGTTCCTGCAACTAAAAGGTGTGGCATTTTTTGAAGATTGCAGACTTTAACATTGCCTGTTATGTCCTTACCAAGTGCGAAAGTAAGTGGTGACGGACTTAAAGAAAACTCTTTTGATTGCAAAACGTCTTTAATACTAACTTTTGCGACTTTACTGTTCGGAACTTCAATACCAACTATGCTTCTACCTGGAATTGGAGCCTCAATTCTTATTTCGCCTTTTGCTGACAAGGCATATGCAATATCTGCATCAAGAGACAAAACTCTTTTAACTGAAATGCCTTCTGGCATCTCTATTTCATACCGTGTAACAGTTGGACCTATAACTACATTTTGAACTTTTGCTGGAACTCCAAAGTTTTCAAGAGCATTTTCTAAAGCAACACGTTTTGCTGGCATATCAGCATTAAATATAGACGGGTCATCAGATTGTGTTGTAATTAAATCCAAAGATGGTCTAGAATATTTATAAGGTTTAATTTTTTCTTCTTTTTTGCCTTCATCTATAGACACAAAACTTTTTCTTCTATCAATTTCATCCATAGGTCGTTTAAAAGGTTCATTTTCGCGAGTTAAATTTTGACGATTTCTATCTAAATCACGTGCAAAATCACGTCTTTGACCATCTCTATCTCGAAGTAAGTTTTCTCTTTCTTTGATTGGCTCTTGTTTTTCTTCTTTTGGAGAATCTATCTCATCAAAATCTATATATTCCTTAATATCTTCCTTATTTTCTTCTAAATCATTCACCTCTTGTGATTGAGAGAAAGTTTCAAATTGTTCTTGTTCAATAGATGCTTCTGGCTCATGGTTAATATTAACGTTATAATTATCTATATGTTGAACATTTGAAATGTTATCCTTATATTCTTCTTTAAATTCTTCTTCTCTTTCAATTTTTTCTTGTTCTACTACAGAGCGAATTATATCTTCTGCTTCACTTGTTATCTCTTCTGGTTTTACATCAGGCAAGTTTCCTCTTTTTATTGTCTGCGAATCAGAAAAATCAAAACTCTCTTCATGAATAAATGAACTTGGTTTTATTTCATTATTAGTTTTAAGGTCATTAAAATTCCTATTAATTTCAGTCATAGAGGCATTGGTTATAGGCGATTGTGTTGTAGATGACAGGTTTTGAACAGGTGACGTTCTCGTTTTTGGTCTTTGATTTAAAAACTTATCCATGTCAAGAGTTGGAGGTGAAAGCAAATATTCACGTATGCTCATTCCTTCTGGAATTTTACCTTTACTTTCCTTCTCTTCTGGAAGAACTAAATCTTTATTTGTAAAACTTTCAGTTTGATAACTTGTTTTATATCCACGAGCCAGTCCTAGTTTCTCTCTTGCTGAAAGTTCATGTTTTTCTTCTTCCTCTTGATTTGCTTCAAACATAACTTTTGTTTCTTGAGGGGCTATCTCCTCACGTTTAAAAACTCTCTCTTGTCTTGAAGAGTTAATATTTTGAGTTTCTTCTTTTTCTTTAATCTGTAATTTTATTGGTTTTTGCTGTTTTGCAGTCGAACGTAATGACAATACCGCTTCAACAAAAAACGCAATGCAAGTTACAAGCCCAATAGATAAAACTACATATGTTGCCGCACTTCCCATAAGCATAACTAAACTTGAAGGAATAAACCCTATTAATAGTCCACCTGCAGTCATTTGTTTAGTATAGTTTAATAAAATATATTCGCCATAACTTAACTCGCCTGGAGAGCCTATTATTATAAGTTGGATAATTGATAAAAATAAATATAAACTCAAGCATAAAAAAATTGCGTATTTCTTTGGCATAACATATTTTTTATTGTTTAGAAGCGCTAATGAAATTAAAAATCCAAGGACACATAAAGGATATACAAAAATACCTAAAATGCCCAAGAAGAAATATTGTAAAAACGGAATTAAACTAGTAACTGAAAACAAAAATACAAAGGTTGAAACTGCAAGCAGTGTCCAGCCCATTATCATTTTTACATTTTTACTAGTTTTGTTTTTATTCTTTTTTGAAATTTGAAATGTTGCCATATCTTCCTTCTATTTTCTGCTACGGCTAGCAAACTTGCACACTAGTAGTGTGCTTCAAAACGAACGTTTTGAAATTTTTAACGGAGTTAAAAATTGAGTTTGTTAGCCCGATTTCATATAAAATTTATCGACTTAACAAATTCGTTCATTTATACTATAGCATAAAATAAAAATATTCTCAAGTCGTCACATAAAATTTTGAGAATATTTTTGTTAAAATGTTGATATTTTTGTATTATGCGGAAATTGTTCCTATATTTTCAGACACTGTAGTAAGATTAAAATTGTTTGATTGAAAATAATCAATTATTCTAGGCAATGCTTCGACCGTTGCTTCTGTAGGATGCATTAAAATCAAATCTCCGCCGCACGCATTTTTAATTGCCCTACTATAGATTAAATTTGCATCATGATCTCTCCAATCAATTGTATCACGTGTCCACATTATAGTTTTATAACCAAGTTGACTTGCACAAGAAACAGTAGTTTTATCATAAGCACCGCTAGGAGGAGCAAACAATATCATATCAATGTCTAAAAGTTCTTTAACAATCTTATGAGTTGTCTTTATTTCATTTAAGTTCCCCTCTTCATCAAGTTTATCATGGTCTTTATGATGATAACCATGATTTGCAAGTTCATGACCTGCTTCATTAATTTTTGTCAAATAATTTTCATTTAAGACAGCCCAAGTTCCACCAACAAAAAATGTAGTTTTAACATTTTTTTCTTCAAAAATTGAAAGCATTTCATCCAAATATTCAGTCCCCCAATAGACATTAATCATTAATGTAACATTATTGCTATTTTTATCTCCGTTATAATAAACACCACTAACCACTGAAGTAGGAATAACACTAAAACCTGCAACTAATGCTCCACCTGCTATCATACCTAAAATCAAAACAAGACAAAGATTAACAGCCCATTTTTTTACTTTAAAAACTCCAAAATGTATCTTACTCATATAGTAAAATATGTTTGTATTGAAAAAATATTACTTTATTTTAATTCTAATTTATATATACATCTTTTAAAGAACTTAAGAAAAATAAGACGTAAAGATAAATGTAATTAATCGTCAAACAATAAAAATGATAATACTTAAAATTTTATTAAATCTTATTTTTTTTAAATTCAAAAAGAATTGTAAGATAAGACCAATTTATAAAAGATTTTTTCTATTATTTTTCCATTATATTATCATCAATTAAAATTTTTTGTTTCTTTATTTACTCTTTTTCAAGATAGCAAATAAAAAATCACACCTTTAAAAACTTAATTAGTTTTTTAGTGTGATTTATTTTTTAAGATAATTCCATGTTCTCTTCAGTTTCTTTTTCGCGTTCTATAAGTGCTTTATCTATATTTTTCTCAACAAGGTTATCAACATTTATCTTATTTTGACCAAATAATGAGTCAACAAGTTCTTGTATATCTTTCCTTTCCATTCCAGAACAGAGTGCTGTAATATACGCTTTAAATTCTTCATGCGCTTTTTCCCCAAGTGTTGTTATTTGTTCAAGTTCAGAAATACTTAATTTTTTTAATTCTCTTTTTGATTTTCCTTGTAAAACTAATTGATCAAAATTTTCAACAAAATAAGCATAGGCACAAATTGTTCTAACCAAATTATTAAAGTCAAAACGCCTTACAAATTTAACCTTATCTTTATCTGCATTAGGTGTATCCAAATTAACATTTAATTTCTGCTTTTTTCCTATCTTTATTTCAGCCTTTAATTGCTCATAATATTCATCATCAAGAATTGCAGAATTTGGAACTTTATCATAGTTATACGCAAATTTAATTGATGACTTTATGGCGGGAAGATCTATTGAAAAATTTTTTTGTAAATGATAAGCCATGTTCTGCTCTTTTTCATTTACTGACTCAATATATGCTAAATCGCCAAATTTATTTGTTTTACTTGAAATATCAAACATACTCTATTCTCCTTTATTCATTTTAAGTATAACATCTTTTAAGTCTAAAGTCAATACTCTTTTTATTTGTGTTTAATATAACATTTAAAATGTTATTTAAATATAAATCAATGATAAAAAGACAAAAAGAAAAAAAATTAAAAAGCAAAAATAAATATATAATTAAAAACAACACATCTTCAATTTTAAAATAAATTAGAAAATGATTAAGAAATAAATTTTTACAAAAAAGAAGAGCGAAGAAAAGATAAAAACTTCTCTTCGCTCTTCTTTATTAATTAAATAGTAAATATTTCTAAAGTTATTGGTCGCCTTGTTTCTAAAGGTATTCC
>CALWCW010000070.1 GCA_944376495.1 uncultured Clostridia bacterium
TGCTTAGTTAACCCTACGGTTAATTTTTCCTTTTTTACTTTCTGCGCTGTTTTCCTGGTTGGTGAAGGCGTTAATGTAGGTAATATACTTAAATCCTATTTTACTTTTACTCTGTTTTCTTGGCTGATAAGTTGGGGGATGTATTATTTTGGATTGGGGGGGCGTGGTTTATTGGCGGTCCTTTTCGTTATTTCTTTCCACTTCCTTTAAAATTTCAGGGAATTTTTCCATACAAAATTTATATGGGGCGCTATTCTTATCTTTATATGTTTTAAACATCTCTATCCTTGATTTGATATGATTATAGATTTTTGCCGAACTCTTATCGCTATATGGCTGAAATACAATCTCTTTCTTTTCAATTAAATCGAGCAAGCACTCATACAAATCGTCAACTCTTGTTTCTTTTAAAATTTTCACGGGCTTTTCACTGACAACTTCCGCGGAAAAACTGGTCTTTCCTTCGACAAAATCTCTCTTATCCACTTCGTAGATTGAGCAACTTTCGCCCTGAAATGTTCGCTTCAAAGCGCCCTCGTATGCCTCAAAGAAAAAGGGCACCATCTTTTCGCCCTCGCTTGTCATACCATATATTCCGTCAAAATCGCCCATAGATTTGGTCGAGCCGAAAAGTAGGGCGAGGTGTGGGTATGGGGTGGCGTATACCCACTTCTTGCCGTGGGTTGAAATTCTTGGTTCTAATACTTTCAAATTTGGCACATTTGACACGTGATAGTAGACTTTGCTTTCCATAACCATCTCACCTTTGTTTAAAATAAAAAAATGGAGCTGATGACGGGAATCGGACCCGTGACCTCCGCCTTACCAAGAAAAAGCCCTATAAATAAAGTGTGTGAGCCCTATGTGTTAAAATCATAGATAAATAAAAGCATTTTGCAATATAAAAAAATATTTGCTGTCCTTTGATTTTTGAGATTGACAGCAATTGACAGCAAATGTGGTGTTTTTGAGTGATTTAGGTATTCTAAAACGGTCTAAAACTATCTTATTCTAATACAACCTATTCTATTGATAAGAAACAAAAAGTGTGAAACAAAATTAAGATATTTATTCCTATTTGTTTCACACTATAATTTTTTTAGGGAACTTTTTTGATTGTATTTATCTCAATTTGTTCCCT
This sequence comes from uncultured Clostridia bacterium, assembly GCA_944376495.1. GTDB lineage: Bacteria > Bacillota > Clostridia > Christensenellales > UBA1242 > Caccovivens. The sequence goes on from CALWCW010000070.1 coordinate 1,142, forward strand.
AAAATATAAAAGTCAATGAGATAATCATTGTCTTTATTTTTAATCAATATCTAATGTATCTTTATTGAAAAGAGAATCAGCAAAAAATTCTTCTATTGATAAACCAAAGCCATCTGAGATTTTAGCAATAGTTGTTAATTTAATATCTTGATTTCTTTCATCAATTATATTCTTTAATGTTTGCTCCGGCATAACTATCTTTTTGCAAAGTGCATATCTAGTCATATTGTGTTTTATAAGCAAATTGCTAATTCTCAATGCGACAGCTCTCTGTAATTTCATAGTATTTCTCCTTTTCTTATAGTTTATCTCTAACCATTTTGAAAAATACTCAATCACAGAGTGGTAAAAATTAAAAAATATGTTATAATAACCTTGAAAATTACAGGACTTTATTAAAAAGTTAGTAAACTTGCAATTTAGCAACCTGCAATTGAGGAGTTGTTATGGATATTAAAGTTTGTTCGTTTTTCGGACATAGAAAAATTGAGATTACTGAAGAACTTAAACAAAAATTAAAAGAAGTTATTGAAGATTTGATTGTTAACCACAATGTGTTAACTTTCTTGTTTGGCAGTCGTAGTGATTTCGATTACCTTTGTCATTTAGTAGTTACTGAACTAAAAGAAAAATATCCAAATATTGTAAGAAAATCATACACTTGTAGGAGTGAAACTTGCACATTAGAGAGTGAACGAGCACATTGGGAAGAAATTTATAGTTATTTCAGAAAAGAAAAAGTAACCCTGCTTGGTGTTGAAGAAGAAGTTGAACACAAAACAAAATACACATCTGGTAGAGCAAGTTATGTAGAACGAAATCAAGCTATGATAAACGATAGTAATTATTGTGTTTTTTACTATGATGAAAAATACCTACCTGAAATGAGAAAATACTCCAAGCGAAGTATTGGCTACTATCAACCTAAATCTGGCACAGCTCTTGCCTATACTTATGCAAAACAAAAGAAAAAGATAATAATAAGTTTAAAATGAATAAATTTTAAAATATTATATGAAATTGCAACATTTATGAATTTTTGTGTTATAATGAATATCGTAAGGAGAAACGATATGTGTAAAGGTGTTGCAAAACCATTCCTTAAATGGGCTGGTGGTAAAGGACAACTTTTAAATAAGTTTGAAGAAATGTATCCAGAAGAACTTATAAACGGTGATATAGATACCTATATTGAACCTTTTATTGGTGGGGGTGCAGTCTTTTTTGATGTTTTGCAAAAATACAAAGTAAAAAGAGCAGTTATTATAGATTTAAACAAAGAGCTTATAAATTGCTATCGTTGTATTAAAGCAGATGTTAATCAATTAATACAATCACTAACAATTCTTCAAAATGAGTTTCTTGCTTTAAGTGAAAAGGAAAGAAAAGAATACTTTTTAAAAGTAAGAGATAATTATAATACTATTTGTTTAAACGGTAAATATGATTTTGACAAAGCAAGTAATTTAATATTTTTAAATAGAACTTGTTTTAATGGTCTTTATAGAGTAAATAGTAAAGGATTGTTTAATGTTCCTTTTGGTAAATATAAAAATCCTTTAATTTGCGATGTTGAAAACTTACAAGCAATAAGTAAACTTTTGCAAAATGTTGAAATTAAGTATGGTGACTATTCTCTATGTAAAGAGTATATCAATGAAAAAACATTTGTTTATTTTGATCCACCATATAGACCACTGCTTGAAAATAAGTCTTTTGTCAATTATGATAAAAATGGTTTTGATGATGAAAACCAAAAAGAGTTGGCTGAATTTGTGAAAGAGTTAACAAAGCAAGATGTTAAAGTGATGTTAAGTAATTCAGACCCTAAAAACACCAATCCAAAAGATAATTTTTTTGATAATTTATATCAAGGGTTTAACATTGAAAGAATAAATGCGAAACGTATGATTAATTGTCAAGCTGATAAACGAGGAAGTGTAACCGAAATAGTAGTTAGGAATTATAAAAGGAGTAACTAAATGAAAAGAGATTTTAAAGAATGGTTGAGTCAATTTAGAGTAAGTATTTCAAATTATGCATATTATGTAGATTTTGCAAAAGTTTATAATAATGTAGATAATGCCAAGGTAGAACTAAATATTTTAAATTCTCTTGTTGGTTCTAAAAATATTAGACAAGATTTTCTTGCATTAGTTGGTAAATATCCCGAAACAATTAAGTGTATCCCTATTCTTCTTGCTGTTAGAGGCCAAGAAATAAGAGTTAATGATGAAAACAAGGACCTAAACTTTGTTTTTACAAAAGATTTAGATGTTAATTGTTTATCTGAATTTATGGAAAAATCTGGCTTATTCGAATTAATTTCCAATAGAATTATTAATAATCTAGTTGACTATGTTTTAGGTGTAGAGGTTGGATTGGACTCAAATGGAAGAAAAAATCGTGGCGGACATCTTATGGAAGATGTAGTTGAAAATCATCTTATAAATGCAGGATTTAAAAGAGATGAAAATTATTTTAAAGAAATGTATTTGCAAGATATAGAAAAACGTTGGAATGTTGACTTGTCAGCACTTTCAAATAACGGAAAAGCAAAAAAGAGATTCGATTTCGTAGTAAAAACTAATAATTGCATATATGCAATGGAGACAAATTTTTACGGTGGTTTCGGTGGTGGCTCTAAATTGAATGAAACTGCAAGAAGTTATAAAATGTTGGCACAAGAAGCACAAGATATACAAAACTTTAAATTTGTATGGATTACAGATGGAACAGCTTGGCGAAGTGCAAGAAATAATCTCGAAGAAACATTTGATATAATGGATAATATGTATAATTTAAAAGAATTAGAAGAAGGTGTTTTTAAACAAATATTGGTTTAGTTATGGAAAATTTTGAATTAGAAACAAATACAGTATGGAGTTTCCCTAAAAGGGGTAAATGGGCAACCCACGATGCTAAATATCGTGGAAATTTTTCTCCATTTGTGGCTAAAAATATAATTTTACGATATTCAAAAGAAAATGATACTGTATTAGACCAATTTGTTGGTGGTGGAACCACTTTAATAGAGTGCAAATTAAACAATAGAAATGCTGTTGGTATAGATATTAATCCAAAAGCTATTGAAATCACAAAAACTAAACTAGATTTTAGTTGTAATAACAATGTCGATGTAGAGTTAAAATTAGGCAATGCTTGTAAACTTGATTTAAAAGACGAAAGCGTTGATTTAATCTGCACCCATCCACCTTATGCAGACATAATCAAATATAGTGATGGGATTGAAGGAGATTTATCACAACTTAAATATAAGGACTTTTTGGTTGAAATAGAAAAGGTTGCAAAAGAATGTTACAGGGTTTTGAAAAAAGATAGGTTCTGTGCAATAGTTATGGGTGATACTAGAAAAAATGGTATGGTTCAACCACTTGGGTTTGAAGTAATGCAAAGATTTATAAAGGCAGGATTTAAGCAAAAAGAAATAATAATTAAAGAACAACATAATTGTAAAGCAACTGGTTTTTGGAAAACTAATAGTGAAAAATACAACTTTTTATTATTAGCCCACGAATATATATTTATCTTTAAAAAATAATGAGGTTAAAATGTTAATAACAATAGGTTCAAAAGTAAAAGATGGTAATGGTAATGAATATGAATTGATTGAGGAAATAGGTCAAGGAGGTTTTGGCTGTGTTTTTAAAGCCAACAGAATTAATGATAATCAAAAATTTGCAATAAAGACTTTAATACCATCATTTGCAAACGAAGACGCAAAAACTTGTTTTATGAATGAGATAAATTTAGCCAAAGAAATAAATGGCGAAAACATTATTCATTACGAATTCTTTCATAACGGAGAACAATATCCAGAACTACCACCTTACATTATTATGGAGCTTGCAAATAATGGAACCTTAAGAGACATCATAGAAGAAAGGAAAAAGTTGAATCAATATTTTACAATTGATGAACTTTGTAGCATTTATAAGCAATTAATAAGTGGAATGAATATTATAAACAAAACATTGGTTCACAGAGATATAAAACCAGAAAACATTTTGATTAACGGAAATGTTTTAAAAATAACAGATTTTGGACTTGCTAAGGTTTCAGAAGAACAAACAAGAACTAAAACGCTTAAAGGAAGTGGAACATATCTTTATATGTCTCCTGAATGTTGGAACGATGATAAAAATACAATACAAATGGATATATATTCAATGGGTATAATATTCTATGAATTGGCAACTTTAGAATATCCTTATAACATTACAAAAAAAGAATATGAAGTCTTTAAAACAGCACATTTATATTCGCCTATTGCAAATGCCAAAAAATTGCAACAAAATACGAATCCGCAGATTTCTTCTATAATTATAAAAATGTTGGACAAAGCTAGACAAAGAAGATTCAATTCTTGGGAAGAAATCTTAGAACAATTTAATTCTCAGCTACAAGAAGAAAATGTTTTAAATTCTTTAGTAAAAAAAACTATTAGCATTAAAAATGATGTAGATATTGAAACTCAAAGAAAGATAGAAGCAGAAAATAAAAAGAAAAAAGAAATAGAAGATTTTACTAATTTGGTTAAATTTCAATTTGAATCGGAAATAATAAACCCTATTAAAGATTATGTTGAACAATATAATTTACAATCTTCTACTAGCGATAAAGCAAACTTAATTCAAAAAAAATTATATAATAGTAGCAAGTTTGAATATGAATTGAGGATACCGACTATAACAAATATTACAATAAAAGGTAAAGTTATATTAAAAAACAGTTTTGAAAAAGAAGTTTCAGATGATTTCTATTTTGATTTTGAAGAATATTCGACCCGCAAAGTTAACTATACCCCAAAAATAAAATCTAAAGATGTAATGGCCTTTATTGAGATAGAAAATAACCAAGAATATGGTTTTAATCTTGTTCTTTGTGCAAGTGATGATTTATATGGAAATTGGTATATAATTCATAATAAAAATAATCTAAGCTATTTAGACCCGTCAAAAATAGTAAAAGAACCTTTTGCTTTTGCTGTTGATAATTTAGAAGGTTTATTGAGATGTATAGAATGCACTTCATTATATTCTTCCAAACTTGAAGAATATACTCAAGCTTTATATTTGGAAAATTTGTCATCTTTAATATCAAATAAAAATTAATAAAAGGACAACCTATTAGATTTCTCTAATAGGTTTTTTATTTGCAAATCCCTAAAAACGGATTTCAAGAGTTTCTGGCTTAAAAACTTTGTCGAAAGCCCAACACTTTTGCTTTGTGTATGATATAATAGTCAAAAGGAGTTTTTGAGTATGGCATATTATGGAACACCTGAAGAACTAAAAGAAGCGAAAGTTTGGATTGAAGAACAAAAGAAAAAACAAGATGAAGAATATAAAGAAGCGAAAAAGAAAGACCCTAATGCTAAAAAAGATAATTCTCTTGTAAGCCCTGAAAATAAAGAAAGAACTTATCGCAGACACGAGGTAAATTTTTCTCAAATTAAAGGAAATAAAAGTCAAAAATATTTAGACAATTATCTAGCAAAACATAGTTCACAAGAAGATGATTGGAAAAAGCAACTTGATGACGAACTAACAAAAAAAGTTATGTATAGAGCACTTTATCGTTTTGAAGGAAATGATAGAGAAATTTTGCTTATGTTTATGCAAAAAATTCCACAAAGAGAAATTGCTGAAAAACTTGGAATCTCTGCAAGTGCTGTTAGTCAAAGATTAAAAATCCTTAAAGAAGATTATAGAATAATGCTTTGCAATGACTATGAATTTAAGAAAACAAAGCAATTTAGAGATTTGAAATGGGAAAGCAAAAAAGCATTTAACAAATGTCTTGATGAAATTAGAAGAACTGGCAAGTTTATAATAAATATAAATGATGTGATAGACCTTATTCAAGAAGTTAAAAAAATAATTAAAAAGACCATTAGCACAGGTGCAGACAAAAACATTAAGCAAAAATTATCTCAAAAAATTGATTACTCTAACCTAGATGATAAATGGATTGAGCAAACCAACAAAATCTTTGCAGATTATGGAATTGAAGCACATTTTGAGAATTTAAAGAACTTTAAAGGAAATTTCTTCCAAGTTGTAAAAATGGTTAACGATTTTATTGAAAAACTTAAAGAAAAGGCTTTAAAATAAAAATTTTAAAAAAATTTTAACATAAAACTCAAAAAATGCCTTAATTTTCTGCTTACTTTTGTCCTATATAATGAGGGGCTAGAAATATAAACCGAAATAAAGAGCTGTTATCCACCAGCAGTTCTTTTTTTGTTGAGGAAATTAAGAGGAGGTGAAAATCTTTGCCCCTTTAATTTGAAATAGAAAGAGATAAAGAAAGACTTAAAAATTATTGGGAGGTTTTATGGCAAGAATAAAAACAAAAGATTTAAAGAATAGTTATTTATTTCGGGTGTATGATGAAGAAGAAAA
>CALWCW010000071.1 GCA_944376495.1 uncultured Clostridia bacterium
GGACTTCGCTTTCAGTTTTCTCTTTGTTAATTTCAACTTGGCTTTCTTCTTGTTTATCATTTAATTTAGAAACTTCTTTTTTGTCATCAGTTGTTTCTGATTTATTTTTCTTATCTCTTGATATTGAAATTATAACGACACAAGCAATTGCAAGCAAGATTAAAACAACAATTGAAAAATAATTTGCTAATTTTTCATACAAAAGCCCAAGTAAAGGCAATAGAAGAACAGTGAACGCAATGTTTATACTAGCAAGAACTAAAGATGTTTTTCTAAATGCTTTTACAAGTTTTTCATTTTTTATCACATTAAGGTCGCAAAGTAAAACAACAATCATAAATGATGTAATAATTATAATGAAAAGCAATAAGAAAAGCATAAATAGTGCAGTTAAAAACAATATAACTTCAAAAGGTTGAACCTCACCACTTGGAGTAAGTTCTGATATAGCACTTATAAATGTATAACAACTTACGTCGCCAGCCACTGGAATAGCAAGTAACGCTAAAAACAAAACACCAAGACCTATTGCGATTGAATCAAATATTATTTTCTTTTTTGACATTTTTTACCCTCCTTAAAATCATTATAAAAGACGAAAATTAGATTGTCAAGTATTTTTTATAAATTAATTTTATAAATCCTGATAAGTATTATATTTTTATTAAAAAGATTTTATTATAAAATTTTTTTAAAAAAGTGTGGACAAAATAATTTATGTGTGTTATAGTTAAAATATAACAATAAAACAAAAGTTTCTACATTATTATATATAAAATTTACAAATCGTTAAAATTTAGTTTAAATTATTGAAACTTAAATGAGAGAGTTATGGAAAGTTATATAAAAAAGATTAATGACAAAATTGTCAATAAACATTCAATTGAAGAACAAAAAAAGATAAAGAAAAAATATCTTTTAGCAGGTGGTCTTACTTTAGCAATTGGTCTTGCTGGTTTTGTGTCTTCATTTATAACTTTCATCGTTTTATTTTTGGAGTTTAAAACAGATAATGCCATGATTGCGTGGTTTGTTGCCATTCCCTTTATTTTATTAATAGTTGCTGGCTCTGTTGTGACAAGAATAGGAGATATGCTTTTAAGAGATGAGAAAAAAAGTTTAGATAATCAACCAGAACAAAATTTAGAAAAAAGACTTGATGAACAAATCAAAGAAGATGATATAAAAATTAACTAGTTAAATAAAAAATAAGTCACAAAAGAAAAAATAGAGAGGAATAAATGATTGTTTCAGCTGAAATCTTAAAAGAAAAAGGTCTTAAAAAATTTTTTGAAGAACGCAAAGAAGAATTTAAAAAAATTAAAGACCAAATTCAAGAAGATATAAATAAATTAGAGAATAAAAAGAAATTTTTTACTCCGACAAAAGAAGAGGTTATGTTTTCTATTGTTTCTAAAAGTTTTGATGAAATAAGCGATGAAGAAATTTCTCTAATGAAAGATGAATATTTCAAAATTTATTCCACTAAAGATGATATATTTAAAATTTACAATAAATTAAGAATGATTTATTTTTTAAAAGAGGGTAAATTTGCAAAAAGTATTTATGGTAAATGCCAAATTTATATTAATAGATATAAAGAAAAACTAAGTGAATTAATAAATAATTATGAATCTGGAACAATTTTAGTCAACTTAAAAAGAGAAAATATAGGGCAAGAAAATATATCTTTTATCAAGGATTTTGCATTAAAAATTCTTGCTAAAGGGTTGCAGGTGCGAATAGGTATTTATAGTGATATGGACAGGCAGGACAATAATGACAAAGCCAATTATCTTTATTCTAGACAAGAATTTTCTTTGCTAAAAGACCTTAATGACTCGCTTTTATCGTCTGGAATGAAAAAACAAATTTGTTTTGATGAACTTAACCCAATTTACAAAGAAAAAGACTTTGACTCGGCATGGACTTTTGATGATGTTTATTTTGCAAATCAAGAGATTGATAAAACAGTTGAATTTATAAAGGGAAATAATTTATCACCATATGAAACGATACTCTTTTTACATATGGCATTAAGCCAAATTGATTACAAAGAGGAAGAAGATGATAATTTTGAAGCATCCAGGGTTGTTGTAGGATTTTTTAAACAAAAAACTATTGTATGTTCAGGTTATGCTTCGCTAATTAAAGCAGTCATTGATAAACTTGACGACAAAAACTTAAAGTGCGATATAGTTGCGTGTTCATTTTATAGAAATAAAATCCCACATATTTTTCAAGGTTCGCATTGTCATAATTTAATTCACATTAATGATGATAAATATAAGATAAAAGGAACTTATGTAGAGGATGTAACAAGTGACGTAAGAAATTTAACATTACTTGATGATTTAAATTTCGCACATTTCATGTTACCAGTTCAAGATGTTTCAAATTTTAAATTAAAATATGAACAAAAACATCAAAATAGCAGATTCAAAACCTTAATTATTGATGGAAATCATACGTCACTTATTAAGCAATCAAAATTTTACAAATTAAAAACAAAAGTAAAAAAATTGTTTGGTAAATTCAAAGTTCCAGATATTGTGAAAAAATACGAAAATGAAAGCAAGCCAATTGAAATTAAAAAATTTAAAGAAGCACTAAAAAAGGTGTTATCTTTAAAGGTTGTTGCACAAAATGGTATGCAAGCGGGAGAATTCAATTTACACGAGAGAATTGCAAGAACAATTGATGCCTCTGCAATTGCGGAATCATTTGATTTTAATAGAAAGGCAACAAAGAGTTTTACAAAATATTTAACTGAAAATCAGAATATTTAGATAAAAAATTAATTAATTTTATAGATAAAAAAACGACTAAACAAGAGGAGTTTAATCTTCATTGTCATAGTCGTTTATTTCATTTATCTTATTTTTTTCTGTTGAAAATTCATAAAGCATATTTTTATTATTTGAAATAGCAAAACAAGAATTTTTGTCTAACATATAAAAATAACTTATATCACCAAAAAATTCTTTAAGAGCATTTTTATCAATAGAATTTTTTAAGTTTTCGCTTAATAAATTGAAGGCGTGGTCATAATCGTTATTTTTGATTTCAGTCATAAACTTATAGGGGACTAAAGCATCAGGAACAACATAACTACTTTGTGCAAAGACCTTTTCTTCTATTTTTAAGCCTTCTTCATCAACATAATATTCTTCTGAAACTTTATCATATATATTTGGAATAATTTTTGTCACTTTAAATCCTTTGTTTGTTAATTCTATATTATCACCTTTAAAAAGTTTTAACTTGTTAGTTAAAATATTATAAGCAAGTAAATTTTTTTTACTTTCCTGCTCTAAAATAACATAATTAATAAAATTAAAATTTCCACTTTCAAGCAAATTTATTTTGTCAGGAAAAGAAATGATTTTTTTATGATGCTTGCTAGTAAACGTTACAGAATTTTGACCTATTTCAATTTGACTTTTATTTTCTTTATAGGAATAAGAATAAATATCTATTGACTGCGAATAGAACCCTTCAAGCAAAAATATTAGAATTTTATCATCTTTTTCTATTTTGCTATAAAATCGTCCGTCATCTTTTGATAAAGGATTTATTGTAAAGGAATATCCGTTTTTTCTATCAATAGGATAAATGAAAATATTTTCATTAGAAGGCGAAAGTTCTAAATGTTCATTGAGATATAACTCAATTTCATCCTTCCCATCTTTTACAAGACAATGATAAGGAGTATAAATTACTATTTTTTTATTCATACCTTTAATCTATGATAAAAAAAATATCATTATACTTTTTGTCGTCAAATTTTGCAAAAAAGCAATTAAATTGTTGTATAAATAAAAAAATATTTGTCAATAAATAGGCTTGAGGAGATTAATTATGAAAAAAGGTATTTGGAGCAATCAAGAAGTAAAAGAATTATTTAATCAAGTAGAGCAAACAAAGAAAAGCGGACGTCCTTTAAAAGATGCTTTTATTGCTCACGCTGAAAGATACACACGCAAACCTAACAGTGTGCGAAATTATTATTATCATGAAATAGACCAACTTGGAAATGATTTAACTAGGCTTAAAAAACTGGGTATAGACCTAGAAAAACACAAGAAAACTGCTATAGTATTTTTCTCATCAAATGAAGAACAATCTTTAATGCAAGAAATTACGAAACTTATTGATAGCGGTATGTCCGTCAGAAAAGCATGCCTTACTCTTTCAAATGGGAATGTCGAGCAAATGTTACGTTATCAAAATAAATATAGAAATTATTTAGTTAAACAAAAAAGTGAAGCAATTGATAACACCAAGGTAATTAAATTTACTAAAAAGAAAACAACATTAAATGATAATGACATACAATCTTTATTTATGGGACTTGTCAGACTTGTTAAACGAAATGCTTTAGAACAGATTAACGATAAATACAAATCGGAGTTTGATAGAGTCAACAACGAACTTCGTAAGGCAATTGTAGAAATACACAATAAAGAAAAGGCATACTCGGAACTTAAAAACGAAATTGCAAAACTTCAAAAAGATAATGCAAAGTTAAGTCAAGACGTCATGAAACTTCGTTGTGACAAAGCAAGCAAATTGAAGGAAAAACTTTCTATCAAACAAAATGCAAATGTCGTTGAAGCATAGACATGGAATTATATAGTAAATTTCAAAAATAAATATTACAACCTACAGGAAATTAAGTTTTATAAAAGGTTTAAAGAATTTAATTATTTTTTAATAAAATTTTGCAAAATAAAATAAAAATCAAAAAGAAAAGGTAATTTTAAACTTTTTCTTTTTTTTTAATAATGAATATGATAAAATATATCTATGCAGATAAATCTTTATGTAAATAATACAACTTTAGAGGCAAGCAAAGATATGATAAGGTCTATTGACAATAAAGACCTAGAAATCGAACATATCATAGTTGTGCCAGATAAATATTCATTGCAAATGGAAAGACTTTTACTTGAAATGTTGCCAAGTAAAGCCCTTTTTAATGTCAGAGTTTTGGGACTTACCTCACTTGCTAACGACATTTTTAATAGACTTGGGATGAAAGTCGAAGTGTTGACTGCAGGCGAATGTTTGCTTTTAACCGAAAAGGCAATCGAGAACGTTCAAAGTCGGCTTGAGGTTTTTAAACATAGCAATATATCTTTTTGTTATGAGATTAATAAACTCATTGCTCAACTTAAAAGTTCGGGGGTGAGCATGGAAGACTTAAACGAAAATGCTCAAGGGATGACGGGTGCAAAGTATCATGACCTTGCTTTAATTTATAATGAATATCAAAACCTTTTAGGAGGGAAACTTGATGCAAACGAAAGACTTGCTCTTCTTACGATAGTCATAAGTGAAAGTCAAATTTTATCAAAAAGTAAAATATACTTTGCACAATTTGAAAGTTTCACTGCTGAAGGTTATAACTTAATCAAAACAATTGCAAAAACTTCAATGGAAATTAATATCAGTCTATCACGAGCAAAATCAATAGGAAATGATTACATATACGAAGATGATATTTTTAAAAAACTAAATGCACTATCAAAAGAAATAGATTGCAAAATTAACGTTGTCGAAAATGAACTTTCATTGTCACCACAGCGACAAGCAATAGTTACAGGGCTTTATAGTTATGACCAAATCACTTGTGAAAATAAAGGCTATTACACGCTATACGAGTCTAAAAACATCATAGAAGAAGTGGAAGGAATTGCAAAACTTATATATAATAGACTATATAATGGTTATAAATTCAAAGATATAGCAGTTTTGACAAGCGACATTCAAAAGTATCAAAATATTATTGATAAAACCTTCAAAAAATATAACTTTGCCTATTACATAGATAGTTCTCTCACGGCAAGAGAAACCTTGCTTGGAAACCTTATAAATTTAGTCTTTGAAACTGTCATTTTAGGGTATCCAAATGATAGACTAGTAAGTGTGCTTACTAATATTTTACTTGGAAAAGATGACGAAGGAATTAAATTATGTCAAAAGAAGAATATTGACGGGAAATACAAGTATAAAAAATATTTAGAAAAACATTTTAGGTATGCTCAAATCTTTGAAATGATAGAAAAAGCGAAAACGGCAAACGATTTTTCTCAAGTAATTAGAGATTTATGTGAAAAAGTAAAAGAAAATGAAGAAAAAGTTTTAAAAACTTTAGATGAAAAGAATTTTATAAAAGAAAAAAACATCAACAATCAAGTCAGAGAAATTATAGAAAATGCAATCTTACTTTTAGAGAAATATGAAGCAAAAGAAATAAAAGCGGATGAATATTTAAAAAAGTTTAATTTACTGATGTCATTTACTCAAGTTTCAACAGTTCCTTCTTATGTTGACGGGATTCTTGTTGGAGATGCAACAACAAGCAGTCTGCTTGACTATAAGTTAGTCATCATTTTAGGCAGTCAAAATTTGCCATTGACAAATTCAGACAATGCAATTTTAAATGATGAGGACATTAAACTTAATTATCTTGAAAAAAGAATTGAACCTACAATAAGAATGATAAACAGAAGAAATAGATTTAAACTTTTTAACCTTTTAAGCAAAGCAGAAAATGGACTAATAATTTCTTATCAAGGGGTTAACGAAGAAGGAAAACGAAATGAACTTCCTGCGTTTATCGACTCATTAAACAAGATTTTCAAGACAGAATGTTTAAAAATGTCTGACGTTTTTTCTGTCAATTTGAATCTTGATAATCTAGATTCATTTTTGCTTTCGCTTGGAAATCAAAAAAATTTTATTGAAGAACATTTTAAAGATGAGTGGACAGACAAGTTTTTTATCGAACAAAAAAATGCAAATAAAGTTGATTTTAATCTTAAAAATGGCAAATTAAATCAAAAAATTGATAAACTTGTTTTTTCTAGCGAGCATATACGAGTTACTCAACTTGAACAATATTTTTCATGTCCATTTAAGCACTATATGACCTATGGACTTAAATTAAAAGAGAAAATTCAAGATGAGTTTAATGAAAGAGATATAGGAAACATTTGCCACAAAAGTGCAGAAATATTTTTAAAAGAATTGATGCAAGCAGAATTTAATTTTGAGATTGATATTGAAAAATTTGTCAATGATAATTTTATAAAAATTTTAAAAGATGAAAATCTCCTAGATAAATTTGAAGCCACAGATGAAAAGAAATCGCTTGAAAATTATCTTAAAAATCAAATAAGAGTGATGCTTAAAGACATTGTCAGAGATTTAAAATCTTCGCAGTTCCGACCTCTTTATATTGAAAAGAGTTTTGATAACATTTATTTAGGCGAAAATAAACTTAAAGTTGTTGGAAAAGCGGACAGAATAGATAGTGCGGGCGAATATTTTAGAATAATTGATTATAAGACAGGGAAAACAAAAAATTTAGTAAAAGAACTTTACTATGGAAATAAATTGCAACTATTCTTATATGAAAAAGCAGTGCAAAAATTGACAAACTTAATGCCAGCGGGTGCATTATATTTCAATGCTAAATTTGATTATGCACAGTCTGACGAGGACAAAGTGATTTTCAATGGACTTATCGAAAATGACGAAGAAATAATAAAATTATTTGATGAAAATATTGCTATCAAAGGCGGAAGTCAAATTCTTTCAGTAGTAGAAGATGAAAAAAATGGTGGTTATAAAGGAAATGCAATTGCAAAAGAGAATTTGTCAGTTTATGAAGAATACGCACAAAAAATTGCAGATAATGCAGTGAAAGAGATTGAAGAGGGTTATATTATGCCAAAACCAAACGACAACGGATGCTCTTATTGTCCATATTTTTCTATTTGCCAGTATGAAAAAATAAATGGAGTTAGAAAACAAAACAAAATGGGAGAGATTAAATAAATATGAAACAAAAGCCAACGGAGGAACAAGAGAAAGTTCTTAAAAATGATAAAAAAAATCTTATAGTTTCTGCTTCTGCGGGAAGCGGAAAGACTTTTGTTGTCATTGAATATCTTATAAATCTTATTTGTGAAAAAAAGGTTCCACTTTCAAAAATGCTTGTTTTGACGTTCACTAAAGCAGCCGCAAACGAAATGAGAACAAGACTTACAAAAGCAATTTTAGAGCAAAAACCAGACAAATTTTTACTAGAGCAAATTGATGAAATTTCTATAAGTGACATTTCAACTATAGATGCCTTTTGTGAAAAGTTTATAAAAAGAAATGCGAATATTTTAAATATTGATGAAAATTTCACTATTTTTGATGAAAAAGCAAGCAAAAACTTGAAATTAATCAGTTTTAATAAAGTTATCTCTAAATTAGCCCAAGAAAACGACCTATATTTTAATGAATTGTATTTTGCCTTTAAAAAGAGTAAAGATAGGATTTTTGATGCGGTTAATTATCTATATACCTATTTTTCAAGCCAGTCTGACAGCGAAAAATTCATCGATGATTTTTTGAAAAACGGAGAGGCTTATTTGCAAAAGGCGATTGACTTTTTATTTAGTCATATAAAAAAAGAATTGCAAAATGCTAAAAACCTAATTTTGCAAACAGATGACAATATACTTCCTGATTATTATTTAGAATTTAAAAATAATTTGCTGGGATTCTGTCAAATTGAACTTACTGAAGATATTTATAAGACTTGTGCTAAATTAAGTGAATATGAAGTTCTCGGCATACCAAGAAAAAAAATAGAAGATAAGGAGCAAAAGAAATTATTAGTAAAGGCAAAGGAAATCATAAGCAAAATAAAAAAACTTGCACAGAATTATCAATGGACAAATTCAACTTTAATAGAAAAATCGCAAAATAACTATTTAGCAAAAGCATTTATCATGTTATTAAATAATTTTTCGAAAGAATATAAAAATTTAAAAACCTTAAAGCAAGGACTAGACTTTGCAGATTTAGAAGATTATGCTTCAATGCTACTTAAGAATGACAACGTCAAAAAGGACATGGAACAAAGATATGAGTATATCTTTATAGATGAATACCAAGATACAAACACCTTGCAAGAAGGAATTGTCAAGGCAATTGCAGAAGGCGGGAATTTTGTTGCGGTGGGAGATATTAAACAGGGTATATACGGATTTAGAAATGCAAGTATGGACATCATGAAAAAAGATATAGAAAATTTCAATAACTCTCCAGATGGACAAGCACTATATCTTAAGGGAAATTTTCGTTCTGACAATCGCATCCTTACCTTTGTCAACGATGTTTTTGAAAAAATCATGACAGAAGATAGCGTGGGGATTGATTATAAAAACACCTCAATGCTTGAAGGACTTAATACTTTTGAAAAAGACGAATATAAATCAGTTATTGTTGATATGATTTCAATTGCCCAGCCAAAAGCAGAAAAATTGCAAGGAGTTTACTCTGTCAAAGATGATGAAGTGTCCATATCAAAAGAAAATGAAAATGAAGTTAAGACCATTTGTGCAAGGGTTGAGCAGATGCTCGGAAGTCAAATTTATGATGCAAAACGCAAGCAGATGAGGATAGTCCAAGAGGGCGACATTGCAATTTTGTTCCGTGAAAGAAATAAAATTATGCAAGAACTAGTTCGATATATGCAAGAAAAAGGATTCAATATACTTGCGGATATCAAAGAATCACTTGCAGATGACGGACAAATTCAATTGTTATTAAGTCTTTTAAGATTAACCATTGATTTAGATGATGATATAAATCTTGTGGCTGTTTTAAATTCGTGGATAGGTCGATTTTCTCTAGATGAACTCAATTCTATGCGTTTAAATAGTCCAAAGGCTTCTTTTTATGAAATAATAAATTCATTAAAAGATAGCGATGAAAAAGTTAATGAATTTTTTAGGACTTTGGAGGACTTCAGTTTTGAAACTCAAATTTTAGGCATTTCTAAAGCAATACGCAATCTTTTTGCAAAATTGAATTATGATATTTATTTAAATAATATGCCATATTCAAATAATAAAAAAGCACACATTGAGGAATTTTTCCGAATTATTAAAAGTGGTGACTTTGAATATAACACTCAAGGACTTTTGAATTATTTTAATTCAATTAAAACCGAAGGAAGATTGAGTGACGAGGCGGGAAATGCAATAATTTTAACAACCATTCACGCAAGCAAAGGCCTTGAATATCCTATTGTTATTTTAGCGGGTGCAGGTGAAAGTCTAGGCAAAAGCCATATTAATCCTTACAATGTGACAAGTGAATTTGGCATTGGTAGTTTTTTATATGATTATGAAGAAAACGTTAAAATGCCTTCTCCAATATTTTTAGCAAATAAAGAGTTCAAAAAGAGAAAAGAATTTATTGATGAGATAATGCTATTCTATGTTGCACTCACAAGAGCACAAAATCATTTGATTATAGTTGGCAGTAAAAAGGAAGGAGACATCAATTTATCAAACAATGTTTTTGAAAACAAATGCTATCTAGACATGATATTCAGTTCGCTTGGTGAAAACTTTTTTGAAACACTAAAATCACAAAATCATATTGAAACAGAAAATCGAGAGTTTAATATTATATCTCAAATTGAAGAGGATGAAACGGAGGTTTTAAAAGCACTAAACAGCACTCAAAAATCTTTTGATATAGACGAAAACAAGGTTATCGAATATTTAAATTTTAATTACAACGGCTTTGACAATTGTTTCTATGAATATAAAAATTCGGTTACAGGACTGCTTGAAAAAGAAACGCAAGATAACTATGAAATTTATAAATTAAAAAAACAAGAGGATGAAAATATTTTTATTTCTCGCCAACTTGCTATAAATGAAGGAAACGCTTATCACGAGGCAATAAAAATAATAGATTTTGATAAGATTAATACTTTGCAAGACTTAATAAATTTACAATCAGAATTAAAATCAAAAATGACGGAAGGTTATTTCGAACTTTTAGATTTAGAACTTTTATATAAAAACATAAATTTAATAAAACAAGTAGTCAAAAATTCAAAATTATTTAAAGAAAAACAATTTATTATGCAAGCAACATTAAAAGAAATAGGTGTTGCAGATAGTGAAAATAAAGTCATTGTTCAAGGGATTGTCGATTTATTTAGCATGGGCGAAGAAAATATTTTAATTGACTATAAATATTCTTCGCTAAGTAAAGAAAGTTAAATAAAAAAATATAAAACTCAAATAAAACTTTATTCTCTCGCTTGCGAAAAAGGTTTTTCAGTAAAGCCCGATAAAACATTCCTTCTTTCTTTAAAAAACGCAAAACTCATTAAACTTTAAAAAAATAAATAAAAAATAATAAAAAAATTATTTTTATTAACAGCCCTAACGCTGTTATTTTTTATTAAAGAACGCAAATTTTTCACCGTTGATTACATATAAACATTAAATATTAAAATGTTTAATTATTTTTTTATAACTAAATAAATTAAAAAATAAAAAATCAAAAAAAATATAAAAAATAAAAAAATAATTAAAAAATTGTTTGTAAAAAATTTAATATGTGTTATACTAAAACTAAATTAAAAGGGGTAAAATATGATTGATAGTTCTATCAAAACGTTCTTAACTCAACTTTTTGAAACTCTAGGAGAAGTTGGTTTTTTAGCAATTATTTTAGGTGTTGAATTATTATTTATTTTAATCTTTGCTATTAAAACAGTTTTTTCGTATGAAGCAAGATTAAAACGTTCATTAAACAAACTAAATAAATGGTTGTTTACAAACAAAAAAATAGATGAAAATAATATTAAAGAATTTAATACATTAATTAAAAAAGGGCCAAAACGTTTGGCTTACTATTGGCAACAATACATATTGTATAGAGAAGGTGACCCTAGCAACTATTTAACAGAAGAAAATGTTATTGAAAAACCTTTAAAAACAAGTAGTTGGCAAAGCAATATCAAAAATTTATCAATGCTTACTGCTGTTTGGGCTGTTTTTAGTGCTGTTCTTGCGTTCACAACTCAACTTACTCAAACATTTACGGCGCAAATTGTTGCATATTGTTTGGTTTTCCCACTTCTTGTTTTAATTTTAGGTGCAATTGCAATTCTATTTATTAAAGGTAAGCGTGTTTTGAATTTAGATGATATTTATCATCTTTACCACCTTTTTGCAAGATTTTTAAATAACGCTTGTGGTGAACTTACTCCTTACATTGATTTTGACTTACTATTTACTCCAAAAGAAATTGAAAATGGAAATCCTCAACTTCGTGAATACTATGAAGAAAGAGCAAGAAAGGCAAAAGAAGAATTTGAAGCAGCAAAGAAAAGTGAAGTTAAAAATGCAGACTACAACTTTGATTCACTTGGTGTTGAAGGAGCATTGCTTTTAAATAGAGCCATGAAGGAAAGTGAAATTTACATAAATAAAAAGACATCCACCTTATCTCAAATTGCTCAAGTTGAAGCACAAAAGAATGCTTTAAGAAGAAATTATGATAACGTTCAAATGGATCTTCAAAGAAAAATTCAAGCATCTAAAGAAAATATTCAAAAATTAATTGAACAACAAGCCGCAACAACAAGCAGAATTGAAGTTGGTCTTTTAAAACAACAGCAAGAAAAAGAAACAACAAAACAAGCTTCTCTTCAAAAAGATTATGATAATGAAGAGGCAAGATACAAAGTTTCAAAAGATGAACTTGATAAGGAAATCGAAAAACTCAACGTAGTTTTAAAAGAATCTTTAGATGAAGCAACAAAAGGCATGATTTCAGAATATCATTCTTTCTTTGAAAAGGTTATGAAAAGTGCTTATAAAGTTGCTGAAAAGCAAGTTGACGAAGAAAAGAAAGAAATTGCAAAAGAAAGAGATAAAAACGAGAGAGAACTTATCAATGTTCAAACTCAAATTAAAAGACTTGCAGATGAGAATACAACCTTAAGGGCAAGATTACAAGAATTTGATAGCAATTATCAACAAACAACTCAAAATGCAGAAGGTCATTATGACGAAGAAGGGAATTTCATCTATAGTGATGGTTCATATCATGACAAAAAAGGCTTCTTCCATGATGTTGATGGAAAAGTCTATGATATGAATGGAGTGCAAGTTTCCAAAGATATAAATCCAGAGGAACAAGCACGAGAAGAAGCACAGGCAATCGTAGATGAGCAGGTTAATCAATTTGGAACTTTCATTTCAAACGAAAACCTTAACTCTCAAACTCCACAAATGACCGAACAGCCACAACTTGACACTTTGAAAGCCCAACAAGAACTCTTTGTTCGCAAACCAGATGAAGATTACTCTTTAGAAAAGAAAATTGAAGATGTAGTTATGGGTGGCGATGAAACAGATGAAAGCGAAATGCCACAAAATGATATAGCAGAAAATCAAATGTCAATACAAGATTTACAAGAAACGCAAGAGAACAATGTTGGCGAGGATGAAACACAAGATTTAGAGAGTGTTCCAGCACAAAATTTAGTTGAAGAACAAACTCCAAAGAAACGCGGCCGAGGTCGTCCAAGAAAGAGCGAACAAAACTCTCAAGTTCAAGAATCAAACAATCAACCTCAAACACAAGAACCTAAAAAGAGAGGACGTGGACGTCCTAGAAAAACTGACGAACAAATGAACGTGCCACAAGAAAAGCAACCTCAAAATCAAGAGCAAAAAAGAGGAAGAGGCAGACCAAAGAAAAGCGAACAAGTTGACGATAAAGAAGTTAAAAAATCAGATGAACCAGTAAAAAAAGGACGTGGTCGTCCTAGAAAGGTTGATACAGAAGGAGTTACTCCAAAGAAAGAGGTCGCTGATAAAACATCTGAAAACGTAACAGAAAAAAAACGTGGTCGCCCTAGAAAAAATGCTGAAAATTCCGAAAATAGTTTGGTAAAAGCACCAACTCAAGAACAAAAAAGAGGAAGAGGTCGTCCTAGAAAAGAGCAGTCTATAGAAAATGAAGATAATGATTCACTTAATAAGATAAACGATTTAATTAATGAACAAGAAGACCAATTCAACAACATGAAAGAATCAATAAGTTCTCAAATAGATGATGCCTTAAATGAACAAAATAAAGACGACTTAAATAGAGAACATGACGAAATCATGAAAGCAATTGAAGAATTGCAGGCACAAGCCCAAGCCGCTCGTGAAGATGGAAAAAGTGATGAAGAAATTTCAAAGATAAATCAACGTCTTGATGATTTAATAAAAGAACTTTCATCTTTAAATAGTGATAGTGACAACAAATAAAATTTTATAAATTTGTCATTGCAAAAAGCAGTTGTTAATCAAACTGCTTTTTTGTTGTAGTAAATGGAACTTGCTAAATAAAACTCAAAAACTCATCTAATTTTAAAAAAATATAACAAAAAATTTTTTACAAAGTAAAAAAATACAAACAAAAAATTTGACAATGCATCAGAAAAGTTTTACAAAAATTTTATTTTAAGTAAAATCGTATTTTATTAAATTAATCAAAATTAGACAAATATTTATTTTTGGTATAAAAATCAAATTTGCAAACACAATAACTAGAAAGGAGATTATTATGTTAAGATTTTTATGCTTCAATCTTATTTTCCCAATTTTATTTTGTGCAGGTGCAAATGTTATGATTGATTTATTTAGTCAGGCTAGCACAATTAAATTTTATAAAGATGGACAAGAACTTGTTTTGAGCACTGAAGAACAAGAAAAATTTGAAGATTTATTCTGTCAGGCTATTGAAAATTCTCTTGAAAAACCTGCGTATTCAGTAAGTTTGCATGACCAGACAGTAGAAGCAATGAAAGAAGGATTTTGGGTTAAGTTTATATTTAATCAAACAATGGTAAAACACGAAATGCCTTTTGATGAGCTTCTAATTCACATTGAACAAGATTGTCATGGTCTTAATGTTATACGTGGAAATAATGGTAAATATGAAGGTAGATGTTTTTATTTAGATTTAGAAGGAACATTAGATGATGTTTACAATTTTTTGAATCAAATTGAAATTGAAACAAAACAAGAGATAGAACTTGAAAGTCAAGAAATAAAAGAAACAAACGTTGAGCAAGAAAATAAGCATGTAAATGAAAATGAAAATGAGCAAGAAAAATTAAACGATGAAAATACTATTGCAAATAAAGATACAAAAGCAGAAAATCAAGATAATTCAAGTGATGAAAAAAAGAACATAGTAATAAATCAAAATCCATACAGCGAAGAAAACTTGTCAAAATCGCAACAAGAACTTTTAAATCATCTTTCTTAAAATTGTGGCAAAGACATTCTTTGCCTTTTTTAGTAAAAGACTATTTTTCGCATAAAAATATTGTTTTATTAAATATTCAAAAATAGTTGTAGGAAACTATGTATTGTGTTATACTAATACCACGAGGTGAAAAAAATGGAAGATATTGTGATTAAGGATAAAACAAACGCTTGGAGCGGATTTAAAGGAGAAACATGGAAAAATGAAATCAATGTTTCTGATTTTATTGATAATAATTATAAAGAATATAGAGGAGATGATAGCTTTCTTTCCCCAAAAAGTAAAAAGACTGGCAAAGTATGGGCAAAGTGTGAAAAGTTGCTTGCAATAGAAAGAAAAAAACATCTTTTGGATGTTGATTTAAAGCATATTTCAGGTATAAACAATTTTCCTGCTGGTTATATTGATAAAGCAAATGAAGTTATAGTGGGATTGCAAGCGGACAAACCATTAAAAAGAATTATAAATCCTTTTGGTGGAATTAGAATGGCAAAAAATGCACTTGCCGCCTATAACAAAAAAATGGACGCAAGCAATGAATATATATTTGACCACTTCATTCGCAAAACACACAATGATGGTGTTTTTGACGCCTACACTCCTGATATTAGAAAAGCAAGAAGGGCTGGGCTTATTACTGGACTTCCTGATGCTTATGGAAGAGGAAGAATTATTGGCGACTATAGACGTGTAGCTCTTTACGGAATTGATAGATTAATTGAAGAAAAGAAAAAAGACCTTCTTTCAAAAGACATGTTAGAAATTGATGGCGAAGAAAAAATAAGATTAAGAGAAGAAGTAAATGAACAAATAAGAGCCCTTGGTCAAATTAAGGACATGGCAAAAACCTATGGATTTGATATTTCTCTTCCTGCAACGAACGCAAAAGAGGCTTTTCAGTGGACATATTTTGCCTATCTTGCAGCGGTTAAGGAAAATAATGGGGCTGCAATGAGTTTGGGACGCACTTCAACCTTTCTTGATATTTATATTGAAAGAGATATTGCAAAGGGAATTTTAAATGAAGAACTTGCTCAAGAACTTGTTGACCAATTTACAATAAAACTTCGTCTTGTTCGTCACTTAAGAACTCCAGAATATGATGAAATATTTGGTGGCGATCCAACATGGGTTACGGAAAGTATAGGCGGTATGCTTGATGACACGAGAAGTTTAGTTACTAAAAACTCTTTTAGATTTTTACATAGCCTTATAAATCTTGACCCATCTCCAGAGCCAAATCTTACAATATTATGGTCAACAAAACTACCTATGAACTTTAAAAAATATTGTGCAAAGATTTCAATTTTAACTGATAGCATTCAATATGAGAGTGATGATGTCATGAAACCAATTTATGGTCATGATTATGCAATAGCATGCTGTGTTTCTGCAATGAAAGTTGGGAAACAAATGCAATTCTTTGGAGCAAGATGTAACCTTGCGAAATCATTACTTTACTCAATTAATGAAGGTAAAGATGAAAAAAGTGGTGACCAAGTTGTAGAAGGTGTGCCAAAAATGACTGATGAAGTGCTTGATTATGCTAAAGTTAAAAAGGCATATTTTAACACACTCGATAAAGTTGCAAAAACATATGTTGACGCATTAAATATAATTCACTATATGCACGATAAATATGCCTATGAAGCGGGACAAATGGCTCTTCATGACACACATGTTGAAAGATTGATGGCTTTTGGTGTTGCCGGGCTTTCAGTTGCGGTTGACTCTTTGTCTGCAATAAAATATGCAAAGGTCACTCCAATTCGTAATGAGCAGGGAATTGCTGTTGATTTTAAATCAGAAGGAGATTTTCCAAAGTATGGCAATGATGATGATAGAGTTGATAAGATTGCAATTGAAATTGTTGAACATTTCATATCTACCTTAAAGAAGCATAAACTCTATAGAAATGCAAAGCACACTCTTTCTGCTTTGACAATAACTTCAAATGTTATGTATGGAAAGAAAACTGGAAATACTCCTGACGGAAGAAAGGCAGGTGAACCATTTGCTCCAGGAGCAAACCCAATGCACGGTCGTGATTGTTCAGGAGCACTTGCGTCACTTAATTCAGTTGCTAAAATTCCATATTGCGATTGCTGTCAAGATGGCATATCAAATACTTTCTCAATCATTCCAAATGCACTTGGAAACGATGAAAAATCAAGAGTTAAAAACCTTGTTGGCATTCTTGATGGCTATTTCACTCAAGGAGCCCAACATATAAATGTAAACGTGCTTGACAGAGAAAAACTTATTGATGCAATGAATAATCCTGAAAAATATCCAACATTGA
>CALWCW010000072.1 GCA_944376495.1 uncultured Clostridia bacterium
ATTTCTGTTTCTAAATCAATATTAAATTTTTCTTTAACAGATTTTTTGCACAATTCAATCAAATATATGATGTCATCATATGTTGCATTTGCTGTGTTAATTATAATATTAGCATGTTTATCTGAAATCATGGCATCATTATGTTTTAAACCTTTAAGACCGCATTCTTCAATCAAAAAACCAGCACTATATCTTTCGGGATTTTTGAATATACTTCCAATAGACTGACCGACAGGTTGTTTTTCACGTCTAGCATTTAAGCAGAAGATATAATTTTTGTAAATATTACATTTATTTTCCTTTATTAGTTTGAATTTTGCTGATAAAATGATGCAATCATGTAAATCTGTCATTCTATAACCAAAATGTAATTGGTCTTTTCTTAAATTTAATACTTTATCATCTTTACAAATTTTAACTTTTTCTAAAATGTCAAATATACTTCTTCCAAATGCCCCTGCGTTCATTTTTAAAGCGCCACCGACCGTAGCAGGAATTGATGCAAGTTGTTCAAAACCTGAAAGCCCATTTTTATAACAGGAAAGAAAAACTTTATTAAGTGTTGTTGACGATGAAGCAATAACGTTTTCTTTATTTATTTTTATAGTTTGTTTTAGTTTTTTTGTCGAAATAATTAAAATATCTTTGCTTTTATTTGAAAATAACACATTGCTCCCATTTCCAATTACTTCAAATGGAAGATTATTTTTTTTCAAAAATTGATAAATATTTATAAATTCTTGTTCGTTTTTAGGATAAAAAACACCTTTTACTTTTCCTTTTATTCTAAAAGTTGATAAATTTGTTGTGTCAACCATATAATCAAATTCAATATTCATTATTTCATTAATCATATTTATTATTATGTTGAAATATTAATATTGTTGATATAAAACAAAAAAAATAATTTGACATATAATTTAATATGATTGAAAAATATAATTCAGTTTACATAATTGGTATAGGAGGTATAAGTCTTTCTGCTATTGCTCTTATTCTTCAAGCAAAAGGTATTAAGGTTTATGGCTCTGATTTAACTAACTCAAACATAATTGATAATTTGATTAAGAAAGGTATTAATGTCATCATTGGTCATTGCAAGGAATTTGTGAAAGTAAGTGATGCAGTTATTTATACTTCTGCGATAGCGGATGATGATTGTGATTTGCTATATGCAAAAAAATTGAATAAACCAACTTTTTCAAGAGCAGAAATTTTAGGTGAAATAAGTGTAGGTTATAGGACAATTTCAATTGCAGGAGCCCATGGCAAAACTACAGCAACAGGAATGATATCATCAGTATTTTTAAATGCCGAATGTCATCCTTTTATTCACATAGGGGGAATTTTAAACAATATATCTTCTAATGTTTTAATTGGAAAAGATGACGTATTTATAACAGAAGCATGTGAATATAAAGATAGTTTTTTATCTTTAAGGAGTTTTACAAGTGTAATTTTAAATATTAAGCCAGACCATCTAGATTATTTTAAAAATATTGATAACGAATTTAAGTCCTTTCAAAAATATGTTGATAACACGACCAATAGAGGTGTAGTCGTTTTAAATGCAGATGATGAACTTTCAAAAAAGATAACAACTGACAAAAAAATAATAACTTTTGCTATCAAGAATAAAAAAGCGGACATATTAGCGAAAAATATTTTAGAATATGAAAAAGGTAAATTTTCTTTTGATGTTAAAGTTAAGGACGAAGAAATAAATATTAAATTGCCATGTTATGGCTTTCATAATATTTATAATGCACTTGCCACTATTTCAGTTTGTTCTTTTTTTGACATAAATTTGCAAAAGATTAAAGAGGGACTTGAAGGATTTAAAGGCATCAAACGAAGATTTGAGTATATAAATACGATAAATAATAATGTTATAATTCATGACTACGCACATCATCCAGAAGAAATAGAGGCGGTTATAAAAACTGGTAAAGAAATTAGTGATAAACTTATTGTTGTTTTTCAACCTCATACTTTTACTAGAACTCGTGATTTGTATGATGAGTTTTTGACCTGTTTTGACAATGCTGATGAAATCTGGCTTCTTCCTATTTATCCTGCGAGAGAAAAAGCTATAAAAGGGGTTACTTCATTTAATTTAGCCCAAAATCTTAAAAAACATGGAAAAAATGTCAAATATTTTTCAAATTTTACTAAATGTAGAGATAAAATTATAAAAATGAAAAATAAAAACTATTTGATTGAGATTTTAGGTGCAGGCGATATTGAGCATCTTGCCGATTTGTTAAAATAAAGTTTTTATTGGGGTTGACATATATAATTATAAGTGATATAATCTTAATTATAGGGTGATATGATGTTTATAGATGAGTTATATTTTGTTCATGTTTATAGAGAAAGACTTTATCAATTTATTAATAAAAGAATGGAAGGGCGAATTAGTAAAAGGTATATCAAACCACACTTTATAACAGCAGGGTATGAAAAAGGATATTGCTATATGGTTCATCATATATTCAGAGAAGGTGATAGACTTGTAAGCAAGTTTAAAGATTTTGAAATACTTGAGATATACAACCAGACTCCAACTGAAGAAGACCAAAAGGCTTACCAAGAATTTATGGCATCTATTTATAAAAAAGATTACATAAAAGCACTTGAAGAATACAAAAAATCACAAAATGGTCAAGACGATCAAGAAAATGATGTTGAATGATTTTTAGAAATAAAATTCAAAAATAATTGACTCATAATCTTAAGCATGGTAAAATAAAAATGTGATAAAATTGCTCACTTTCCCTAAAATTAAAAAAGTGTAAAAAACCTGTAAATTTTTGAGAGCTTAACTCTCTCACATGCTTATGTGGCGCAGCAGGTAG
>CALWCW010000073.1 GCA_944376495.1 uncultured Clostridia bacterium
CACAGCACATTTTGTAAGTTCTTCATCAGATGAATAATTTGAATCATAACTTTCATCTACAGAGAAATTATAAGCAGCGGAGTCAGAGATTTCACCAGAAAGGTTATCTTTGTCTAAATTCAAATAATAATCTGTTAAATCAACTTGGAACCTTGCACTTTCAAAAGCAGTTGAATCTGATGAATTAATAATAAAGTTATCAAGATAAACAAGTCCGCCAACATTTTCTTCTTCAGTTCCTAATCTTATTATTACTTGAATATTGTGAGAAACAGTTTCAGCAGTGTGGAAATAAATTTGAGCTGTATTCCAGTTCCCAGCACTTGCAAATCCGTTTTGTTTAAATAGTGTAATTCCATTTTCATCTACAATTTCAACCATTATTTGTGAAGCTTTTAAACCGCTTGCATTTTGATTGTAATAATCAAATGACAAAACATAATATGAATTGCTAGATAATGAATAAGAGGTTGAAGTAATTGATTGATAACTATTTTGACTATTATACATCATATAAATGTTGTTTGGCTTATCTTGGTCATTTTGAAGAGGTTTTCCAGGATATATGCCTGCCCATTGATATTTATTTGCGTATAAATTTTTATAGTGGTCACTATTATAAGTATAAATAACACCGCTTTCATTATAGTTTTCGTCACCTTTAGTTACAGTCCAGTCGCTTGCAGCAATTGGATAACTATCATCTGTGTTAGCATTTTGAGTTGAATTGAAATAACCATTTGTTATTATATTTGTTGCAGTTTCAGAGTATGAAGTAAATTCAACTTGATTTGATGCTGAACTAAATTCATCATAAGTTGCATATTCTATTTGAATATCATCAATGGCAACACAGCCATTTGCATTTGTTGAACTATCACCAAGCCAAAGCTCTAAATTAATATAAGAATCATATAAAGAGTGCCCTTTGATGTAAAGTTCTACTGTTTGATAGTCATTTGTGAAATTATTTTCAACATTTGAAGTGATTCCACTTGTTTGTCCGCTTTGAAGAGCATAATATTTTGAATCATTTTCGTCAGAACTTAAATCATTAGGGTATAAATTATAAATTTCGTCATTTTCTTGAACTTTAAGGTAGAATGAACCAGTTGAAATTTCGGCAACCTTTACTTTTAAAGATATTTTATAAATTTGATGAGCTTTAATTTCAATAGGATTTGATTGAACGCCTATATAACCAGTTGAATCTGTCCAAAGAAGCATTGCGTTTTTGTTGCCATATGAAAGTGTGTCACCAATGTAAGCATATCCGCCAGTTAGACTATTAAATTCGTCACTTCTCATATCACGAATGTTTGTTATAACAACATGACCATTAAGGTTTCCATTTTTAACAATTTTCCATTTATCGCCTAAAGTATTTGTATCGTATTCTATATCATCTTCAAAATTAAAATTGTAGTCTGTTGTATCTAAATAATTTTTTTCATCTTGAAGCCCATCTACAAGAAAAACTGTTTGATTGTTATATGTTAAATAATTATCTTCATTATTATAATTAAAATCATAGCAAAGATCGTAAAAAGCATTTTCAGAGTATCTATTTATATATACTTCATCAAAGAAAACTGCACCATTACTTCTTGCTCCATTTGCAGAGCCAAGATATAGGTCTAAAGTAACTGTTTGACTTTCGTCACCAGTTGCTATAAAGATGAAATAATCTTTCCAAACTGTGTTAGTAAGATTTTCATAGCCTATTCTTATTGTTTCGCTATCATTATCATTAGCATCATCAATACCCGAAACATAGACAGAAGCAGAAACATTATCTTCACCATTTAGAGAAGTTTTGACAGCGACAGAGAATCTATAATAAGAGTTTGCTTCAAGAGTGATTTCGCTTGAGCGGTAACCTTTTTGTGCTGCTTGAGTTTTATCAAGGCTTGGTTTTGAGTTTATCATCAAGATTCGAGAGTCACTTCCACTTGAACCGGGGTTAGCTTGAAGCATATAAGTATCTTGGTATCTTGAGAAAGAAGTGGTTGAATCATCTCCAGGAGTTGAATTTGTCCCGCTTCCAACATCTATAAGCATACCTGTTGCTGTGCTATCTTCTTCTATTGCGTTCCAACCAGAAAGAGAATTGCCTGTTGCATATGGTGTTGAGCCACTTTCAAAAGAAGGGTTAGTCACTGAAACAGACTCTTCATAAGAAGGAATTGAATTTACTGTGGCAGCATTAGTTGTTTGATTTGTCAAAGCAACACCGCCCAAAAAAGTAAATGGGAATAAGAATGCCACACAAACTTTAAGAATATTGTTTTTAAGTTTTTTTCTAGTTTTAATCATAATCCACCTTTTAAGTTTAGTTCAAACTTTTTGCTCTAGTAAGCAAAATACAATTACTTTTATAGTATATAATATTTATAAAAAATAATCAAATAATTTTGACATATTTATTCATAATAATTACATGACGATTAAACAAAAAGTAATTATGAAAAATGCCCATAACCTAAAATGTGCAAATAGTAAAGACAATATTAAGAGAAAATTCAAAAACGAGTCTTTTCGCATCATTTTTACAAAAAAAGACAAAAATCATTCTTTCGCTTTTAAAGGCAAACTAAAAAGCAAAAAGAAAAGAGAAAACAATCCTAAATACAAAAGAAAAACAAAAATAGTAAATACTGAAAAATTAAGTAAAATTAACGAAAAAAACGTTAAAAATGATAAAAAAAGCAATAAAAATACAAAAATAACCCAAAAAGATGATAAAAAAGGTCAATTTAAAAAGAAATTAGAATTGATTTTAAGTGGAACTATTATTGGATTTTTAAATGGCTTTTTTGGTGGCGGTGGTGGAATGATTTGCGTTCCTATTTTGCAGAAAGTTCTCAATTTAGATAGTAAAAAAGCTCATGCAACAGCAATAGCAATTATATTTCCATTAAGTTTAATTTCGGCATTTATTTATGTTTATAATGGAGTAATTCAATCTCTTCCGCTTTTAGCAACAACAATAGGAGTCGTTAGTGGCGGACTTTTAGGGGCATTTGCTTTAAAGGTTTTGCCTCCAAAAGCAATAAAAATAATTTTCGCCCTGATAATGTTTGTAGGAGGTATTAAACTTATCATATGAGCATATATTTAACAATTTTTCTCTATATTCTTTTTGGCTTTTTAGCGGGTATATTTGGTGGTCTTGGAATGGGTGGCGGAACATTGCTCATTCCGCTTTTGACAATCTTCTTATCATTAGACCAAAAATTATGTCAAGGGATTAATTTAGTATCATTTTTAGTAATGGCACTATTTAGTTTAATCATTCATTTTAGAAATGGTTATATAAGTATGAAAGGCACCTCTTATATAATATTAAGTGGCATCATTTTTTCGATAATAGGAGCATTACTTGCAGGGTATTTACCAAGTAAAATTTTAAGAATTGCATTTGGAGTATTTCTTTGTCTATTATCTATCTATCAAATTATAAAAGCATTTAAAAATGATTGAAATCATTGAAATTAACAGTAAAATAGAAAAAATACACTTTTTTTTACAAAATTAATAAAAAATAAGTAAAAAATATATAAAAAATTGATTAAAATCAGAAATAAATTAAATAATTTTGGCATAAAGGCTTGAGAAAAGTTTTTAATGATGTTTTATGCTTAATTTTTTATATTAAAATTTTTTAATCTCCTTTATAAAAATTAATTAAATTATAGTTTACTTTATCTCAAAAATATGCTAAAATATCAAAGAACGGAGGATAAAATGATAGATAAAAATAAATGTATAAGTTGCGGAACTTGTGTTGCTATTTGTCCAGTTGGAGCAATTAGCTTTGATAAAGACGGCAAAGCGGTAATTGATAAAACAAAATGTATAAGATGTGGTGCTTGTCAGGCAAGTTGCCCAGTTGAAGCTATTGATATTAATAAATAGGAGATAAAATGGAAAAAGTTGCAATAATTGAACTTAATGAAAATTTATTAAAATTGTCCATATACAGAGTGAACAACGGAAAAAGTTTGCTTTGTTTGACTCAAGACCAAGAATTTATGCTAGGCAAAGAAATTGATGCCGACGAACTTTTGAGTCCAAAAACAAAAAATGAAATTTTGGAAATATTAAAGATGTATAGAAGAATGATTGAAACATATGAGGTTTCAAAAATTGTTGCTGTAACAAATAATATGATTTTAAAAGCAAGAAATTATAGAGGATTTTTGGACGAAATTTATAATAATACTGGCATTAACTTTGTAATATTATCAGAAGAGGATTTTATCAAATATTTGTTTGGTGCTGTCGTTAATTCTATTGATAGTGCAAAAGGTGTCTTTGTTTTTGTAGGAAGTAGTGCGTCTTATGTTGTCAAATATAATAGACGTGCGATTCTTGGGTCGGTTACAATTCCTTATGGGACTAGCAATATAAACGGCGGTGAAGATATAGATTTTGACAAGATAGTTGAAACTATGAAAAAGAAGATAAACCTAGGAAGTTTGCTTGAAGGTTTTGACGAAGAAACAAAGGTTGTCGGAATTGGCAATGCTTTTGTATCTCTTGGAAAAATTGCAAAGAAAATACAAAGATATTCTTTAAATGTTGACAATAATTATCAACTTTCTAAAGAAGTTATGGATAAAACCTATGAGTTTATTAAAGATTTAGATTTAGAAAAAATTAGAAAAATAAAAGGGCTTGGGAATGCAGACGCAATAGAGGTTGCTATTGGGTCGGCGATTATTAAAGCATTTTATGATGAACTTCCTATTAAAGAAATTACAATCACATCATCAAGCATAAGAGAGGGCATACTTTGTCAAAATATCCTAAACACATCACAAGAAAGATTTAACGACTTGTTGTCTAATTCACTTGATAATTATTATGAATTTGTTAAGGACGAATTTTCTATTAATCCTTTAGTATATAACATGGCGATAATATTATTTAAACAACTCAAAGTAATGCACAAGTTGCCAAGATATTATGTAAAACCTCTTCGTATTGCAGCCTTTATGTATAATAGTGGCAAGAGTATTAATGCAGAACATTACTCAAAATATAGTGTTGAAAAAATTGTTTTTTCAGATATTAAAGGGGCAACTCATAGAGAATTATTGATTGCTGGATTTATTGCAGTTTGTCAAAATCTTGATGACTTTTCATTAAATGAATGGATTAAATATAAAGACATATTGAAAGAAGAGGATTTAGATGCAGTTCGCAAACTTGGCGTTATAGTTAAACTTGCAGTTGCTCTAAACGCATCAAGACGACCAATCATTCAAGATATTATATGTGATATTTTAGGCGATTCAATAATTATGAAAACTGTCACAGAAACAGATGTTTCTTTTGAAATTATAGAGGGAATGAAAGTCGCACCAGACTATAAAAAAGTATATAAAAAGAGTTTACAAATCATATAAATATTATGTGATTTGTAAAAATTCTTTTCGACAAAATTTTACAAAATTCATTTTTAATTAAATTTAGATTTTGCTTCATTTGTTTACTTAGTTGATACATTTAATTAATAATTTTGTTTATAATAAATTAGGAAATTTTATTGTTTATCTCAATAATTTTTCAACCTAAAGGAGATAAAAAATGAAGAAAAATACTTGGATTAGTGTGGTTGCAACATTGGTTTTGGTATTAGGACTTTCGTTTCTTTGTTCAAAGTTTCTTTTACCTTTGCTTGAGTTTAAAACTTATTCAGAAACTTTCTGTCTAACTGATCAAATAACTGATGAAATGGATGTCTATGATATTGCTAAATTATATAGAGATTCAAATTCGACTGTAGCAGTTACAGTGGTTGGGCATAATACAGAGTTAAATGCAGAACAAATGTCACTTGGTAGTGGTGTGGTTATTGCTTCAAAAGGTTATGAAACGACATCTTTAAGTGAAAATATCGTTGCTAGCATGGGAAGTTACATTGTAACTAACTATCATGTAATTGAAAATTATTTTGATGATGCTTTTACAAGAATACAAATTAGCATTATAATCGAAGACGAATCGGAGTATAGTTGTGAACTTTTATGGGCAAATAAAAATCTTGATGTTGCGGTTCTTTATTGTGATGACTTAAATGCCGACTATATTCGTATGGCTGACAGATGGGTTAATTGTGATACAAAAGTTAGACTTGATTATGAAGAGGTATTTACCATTGGGACTCCATTGCAAATAGATTATTTAAATAGATTAACTTTTGGAAATATTGCAAGCAATAATAATTATGTGTTTTCAACAAGCACTACGATATATCCGACAAGAATAAATGGAGTTTTAAGTTATAATAAATATAGCGGAATTGCTGGTGTAACTGTGCTAGATAATGTTTATGAGGATGTAATTGATATAGCAGTCGGAATAACTAATGGAAATTCAGGTGGCGGTCTATTTGATTCTAATGGTGTTTTAGTTGGACTTACAACTTTAGGGGCAAATGTTGAAAGCACAGGTGGAAATCAAATGAACGGAGCAGTTCCAATTTATCCTGTAATTGAGGTGCTAGACAAACTTATAGCAAATAATGAGTTAGGAAGAAATTATAGGATTTATGATTTAGATGAACTTGGAATTGTTGGGTTTGATTCTTTAGAGGCAAGTCAGATTACAACTGTAGGAAATTATTCATATTATTATTTTGATGAAGAGTTATATGATGCTTCCAATTATTCTGATGATTTTAATTTCATTTCTAGTGGCTACTATATTTTGCAAAATTCATCGTCATATTCTGCATTAAGTGCATTATCTCAAGGAAGTGTTATCACATCTTGCCAAATAACAGGCGAGGAAAGTGTTGAAGTAGTAGATAGGAATGATTTGCTTTACTTCTTATTGCAAATAGATGATGGTGACCAAGTTACATTTAATTATACTTTAGACGGAAGGTCACAATCGGTATTAGTTCAATTTTAATAATAATGATTAAAAGGTTTTTAAGATGAATAAATTTAGATACGCAATTGAAATTGGTGGTTCTTATACTAAAATTTTTGTTAAAGATGAGGGGTTCGCCTTGTGCGAACCTACTTTGGTTGCTGCTGAACCTACACCAGAGGGTTATCAAGTTATAGGTCTTGGAGAAAAGGCAAAACAAATGCAGGGCAAAACAAATGATGCAGTTGAAATTTTTAGTCCTATTTCAAATGGGAAGATTATGAATTATGAGTATTTGAAAGAACTTTTGTCTTATTTTTTTGATAAACTTGATTTTAAGAAAAAACGCGATTCTATAATGGTTTTGATAAATTGTGGATTAAATCAAAAAGAAAAAGATACTTTTATGTCACTTTTGTATGATTTAGAATTTAAAGAGGTTATTTTATTGCCAACAGTTTTTTGCTCTTGTCTAGGGGCTGGTAAAAATATTAGTTCGACAAAGACTAATATGGTGGTAAATATTGGTGGTGCAAATACAGATATTGCTGTAATAAACATGAATTCAATTATTAAAGGGGCAACTTTAGGTCTTGGTGGAAGAGCGGTTGATGTTGCAATTGCAAACACGATTGCTTATAACCATGGAATTGTTATAGGACTTGGAACAAGTGAAAAGCTTAAAATAGAGGTGGGCAGTCTTTATCAAAATGATACTTTAAACATGGAAGTAACAGGGGTTGATATAGAAACAAAAATACCAAGGTCATATATAATTTCTTCGTCTGATTTGTTGCCTGTGCTTGAACCTTTCTTTGATGAAATAATTAGGGCAATAGATGTTACAATAACTTCTCTTCCACCAGAAATATCAACTGATATAATCAATAATGCGGTTCTTTTTACTGGAGGAATGAGCAATATTTCAGGACTTGATATTTATCTTCAAAAGAATTTTAAATATCCTTTCAAAATAGTTGATGACGCCGAAAATGTTTCTATTTTAGGTGCGGGAAAACTTCTTGATGACTCTGTGTTACTAGAAAAAATATATGAAAATACATAAATTTAAAAGCAAGAAAACTAAAAAGACCTTTATTAAGGTCTTTTTTATATTTAAAAAATTTTTTATATGTTATTTAGATTAAAATTTATCATGAAATGTAATTTAAAGGTATAAAATCATGTTGTTAACTTTTATTTGCTTTATGTTTAGTAGAAACATAATCTATTATTTTTGACTTTATATGACAACAAAGATAATAATACGACATTTCTTCATTTTATATATTTTGTGTTTTTTGATAAAATTATAAGCGAGGAGAGGATATGGCAAGAAAAATTGTTTTGACAAGTGGAAAAGGCGGTGTAGGGAAAACAACCGTTTGTGCTAATCTTGGTCTATGCTTGGCTAAAATGGGATTTAGGGTTGTGTTGTTGGATGTTGATATAGGTCTTAATAATCTTGATGTTGTAATGGGAGTTGAAGATAGGGTCATTTTTGATATAACTGATATTGTAATGGGAAGGTGTCGACCAAAACAGGCATTGGTTCAAGATAAAGATGTTTCATCTTTGTATGTTTTACCTTCAACTCAAGCATACAATAAAACCAATATTTTAGGGGAACATATCAAAAATGTTGTTGACCAACTTGATAGCAGTTTTGACTATATTCTTATTGACTGTCCAGCAGGTGTCGAAGCGGGATTTCATAGAGCAGTTTTTCCAGCGAGCGAAGCTTTAATTGTTGTGACTCCTCATCTTTCTTCTATTAGAGATGCTGATAAAGTTGTAGGACTTTTGAGTGAGTATAACCTTGATTACAAAGGACTTGTTATTAATCGAATGCGGGGTGATTTACTTTTGAATGGTGAAATGATGAATATAGAAAGTATTGTTAGGGCTTTGAATTTGCCACTTCTTGGAGTCATACCAGAAGATGATGCAATAGGTTCTTCCTGTTCTGTGGGTGGTAGACTAAATTCTTTAGAAAGTGCAAGGGCTTTCACTTTATTAAGTGAAAATATTCATAACGGCTCTAAAAAGATTTTTGATTGCACTTATAAATATAAAGGACTAGTAGGTTATATCAAACGAAATATTAAAAAGAGAGTATAGGAGGGGTTATGGATTATAGAATTGCAAATAGAATAAATTATATTCTTGATAAAGATAAAATGAGTTCTCCACAAGAGGTTTGCAAAGTTATTCAAGATGAAATAAAGCCTATTATTGAAAATTATATTAGTTTGCAAAATGATATTAAAGTTAGATTTAAAAAAGAAAATAACAAAAACATTTTTTTTGTTGAAATAGAAGCCGAAAGAATAAAACCATTTGGTTATATTCCCTATTGATTTTTTATTTTTTAAGTGTAGTTTGTGAAGCATTTTATTGATTTAATTTTGTCTTTATGACTTAATATGATTAAATTTTAAGATATAGAATGAGAGTTGTTAGATAGATTTGTTTTTAATGATGAAAGTGTGCGACTTACCTTAATTTTGCTTTGCAAAATTAAGAAATTCGTGAGTATTTCACGCACGAATAAACAATTTTTTTACAAAAATTGTTTGTAAGTCGCACCACATTAAAAATCTTATTAAAAAACCACATTAAAAAACAATTTTTAATTAAACCAAAAAATATTAAAAAAAGATATGCTAATCTTTTCCATAAGAGAACAAAAAGCATATCTTTTTATTTATAAATTTAAACGTTTTTTTATTTTACTTTAGTTTTGATTATAACCACTTTCTCCTCTCTTTAATGACGAGAAAGATGCTTCAATAGTGACGTCACCAGTTAAATTATAATGATTGTTTTCATCGGCACCTTTCCAACCTTGGAAAATATAATACCAATAAACAGTGAAAATCCCTCCTCCTGTTGTATATTTACATCTAGCAACAAATGGTGATAAATCGACATCACCTTCAAGGAATCTATAACTTAAAGTGCTTGTTTCAACTCCATTGTAATATAATTTCGCATTATTCTTCCATGGACTTGCATTTAAAGAAACATCATTATCAAGAATATCAAAGGTGATAGTGTAGTAATATTTATTTGTTACGTTCCAAATAGCAGTGTAAGTTACGTTGCTGTTAGGCATGATTGTAGATTGCAAATCATAACCCTTAAATGTGTAAGTTGTTTGAACAGTTTGCGTGCCATCATCATAAACATAACTATTTTGTGATGGAACTTCAATAGTTTCACCTTGATAATAACTATGAGATATAGTCTCTGTATCACCATATTGACTTGTGAAAATCACAGTATATTGATTTCTTATATGAATATCAACATTTTGCTCTGGCATTACCAAAGTTTCAAGTTCTTGCGTGTAAGAAGAGTCATGATAGAATTTTGTTGTATCATTGACCTTTCCTGTGTTTGATAAATCAATCAAATCTCCAGCCTTAACTCTCAAAGAAGAAATAAGAGTGTTATTATCATAAACATTGACGGTGTAAGTTCTTTCAACTTTGACAAAATCCCATTTTGCATATAAAGTCAAGTTATAAGATGGCATTACATTCAAGTTAAATTCAGTCCCTTCTTCATAATTTTCAGTTGAATACCAGCCACCAAATGAGTAATAGGTTGTTGAATATTCATCTGAAACTTCTTTAGTTGTTAGCAAAGGAAGAGTAATGCTATCTCCTTCAAGTTTTGTTATATCAGCAAAGTTATCTGTGCTATTTGTAACAAATTTAATAGTGTAATAATACTCAATATTTTCACCCCATTTTGCATAGAGTGTAATGTCTTGTCTTGGCATTTTATTTGAAGTGAATTGAGTGTTTTCTTCAAATGTTTCAGTGGTGAACCAGCCAAGGAATATTTTGGTAGTTTTCGTCTTACCGTCATCTGTTACAATATTTTGGTAACTTGGAAGAGAGATATCACTATTAGGAATTGCAGTAATGTTATTTACCTCACTTCCGCCATTTTCTTCAAAGTATATAGTATAAAGTGTTTGACTTGCAAGAGACCAGTTCCCGTTGCTTGCCTCATAATAAGCACCTTCATCGTATTGATAATTATTAATAAAGTCATATAAAGGATTCATATCTACTTCTTTTCCATAATCAACCAAAGTCAAATCGTCAGAATCAAGAGTAAGTTCAAAGACATCTTCACTTAATGGCATGAATATGTTAAATCCAAGATTTGCAATATAATTCTTGTTTGAAGCATCCTTGCTAAGTCCAATATCAACTTGCAATGAGTCTAAATCGGTGTTGTTTGCAATTTCAGCCATATTTAATAGAAGTGAGTATTTTACATCATTTTCAATTGAGAAACTCTTAATGATATTACCATAGTTGATAGGTGAGGTTCTGTTTAAAGATTTTGCCATCGCGGTTTCAATTGCGTCCATAATTGTATCTGTAAACCCAAGAGAATATTGAACATATTGCATTGGGTCTGCAAAGAAGGTTTCAAGTGCAATTTTTACGCATTTTTCATATTGTCGTTTGCTTGCGCCAAACATAATATCAACATATTCTGTTCTGTAAAGGTAAATATATCCGTCTTTGTAATAGAAATATAAATATCTGTCCGAACCACTTTCTGTGTCACCAGCTTTATAAGGAACATCATTATTTATTTCAATCATGGTTGGAATTACGCCAATTGAACCATAAATTTCAACTTCATTATTTTCTAAAACCTTTACATAAACATCAACGTTTACTGGGTCTGCAAAGAATTTTGTTATATTTATGCCTAAAAGTTCACCAGTAATATTGACAGTTCCTTTAATGTGGAAGTCTTTTGTGTTAATCATATTTAAGAATGCTTTAATAAGTTCATTTGAGCCTGAGATGTCAACATAGTTTAATGAGGTATCTGCACCTTTATAACCACTCCATTCATCAAAAGATATATCAATATTGATTGCTTGAGAAAGTTCGTTATCAAGATAAACGTTGTTTGCGGTCAATTTTTCAAGTTTTCCACCTTTTTTGCTTAACGAAATGACAATATCTTCTGCTTTTTCATTATTATATAAAGCCTTGCCGTCTAAAGTAATATTTAATGAAGTGCTGGTCAAGTTGAAGTCTTTTATCATTTGGACAATGTTTATAATATCTTCAATTTTAATTTCTGGAGTAGAAACTTGGAATTGAGATAAATCTAAATCTAAATCAATTTCACTTAAGAACGGAATAGTGGTTGGATCAACACCGACAAATTCAAGAACTATATATAGAAGTTCGTTAAAGTGGTCGTTGTTTATTTTGAGTAATAAACCATTATAATTAAAGTATAACATTCCGTCTTGCACATATACAGAGATATCAAAATTATCTAATGTTTCAGAAGAGAGTTTAGCTCCAAGTTTTAACATTGAAGTAAAGTCTGCCTGAACAGATGCATTGATTGTAGAATTATTCGTGCCTAACACAGTCACAATTGCATTAAATTCAAGTTGTTTTGTTTCAATGTAGTTCATGAAGAGTTTTACATAGTCAAGAAGTTCAACAATTTCAACGTATTCGCCAGTTGGAGCAAATACGTATGCACTATCACTTAATGTTAGACTTGAATTAATGTCTTGATAGTTAATTGAAAGGGTAGTAATCTTTCCATTGTAGTAGTTGATGATTGCATTTAATTTGCTATCATAACTTATTGAAATACTATCACTATCAAGTCCAAGAGAGATAAGTGGAAGAATGTCATTTAATATTGTGTTAATATCAAAAGTTTCTGTAGTTGTTTCTTCATTTTCAGTTGTATTTTCTGTTGTTTCAACCTTTCCA
>CALWCW010000074.1 GCA_944376495.1 uncultured Clostridia bacterium
CTCGACATTAAAGCCAAATTCGACAGATATTTCATTCAAAATAGGGCCAAAATTAAATGCTTCTGGGAGAATGGGAGATGCTGGTGATTCTTTAAAAATCTATTTTGAAACCGACCCAGTAAAAATAAAAAAAGATTTAGAAAAAATAAAACAACATAATTTAAAAAGACAAGAAATTTGCAATAAAATTTATGAAGATTGTGAAAAGGCTTTAAAAAATATAGATTTAAAAAATATTAGAGTTATTTCTCTTGCGTCAAAAGCATGGGATAAGGGAGTTCTTGGAATAGTATGTTCAAGAATAGTAGAAAAATATCATAGACCAACATTTCTTTTTGCTCAAGAAGGAGAAACTTTGTGCGGTTCGGGTAGAAGCATAACAGATATTAATATTCACGAGCTTCTTTCTTCTTTAAAAGACATTTTAGAAACATTTGGTGGACATACAATGGCTGCTGGTTTAACCCTAAAAAGAAGTAATTATGAGCAATTTGTTCAAAAGATAAATTCATTTACTTTAAATTCAGTTAGTGATGATGTTTTTATACCAATTAAATACTATGACCAAGATATTGAAGAAGAAGAAATAACTCCCGAATTTTTAAAGCAACTTTCTTTGCTTGAACCTTATGGTTGTGAAAATCCAAAACCTAAATTTAAAATAACTACAAGTGAAGTTGATATTCAGCCAATGAAAAAGTTTCCGCAACATGCTAATATAAAAATAGGCAAGTTGAATCTAACATATTTTAACTTTTTAAAAAATCTTGTAAAAATAACATTTTCAAGGCAAAAATCTTTCATTTTTGAATTTCAAAACCATTCTATGAAAGGGCTTGTTGATGATTTTGATGGCGGAACATATATAAAAGAGGACTCATATAAAAAACTCAATGCAATAGAACTTAACGAACTTGTGATTTCTTCTACAGGTGAGGCGAGATATTCGCTTTATCCTAAAACAGACCTTATAAATTTTGTAGGTGGAACGACAACAACAGTTTTTGGAACTTGTTTTGTCACTTATTCTTGTTTTGAATATGTTGAGTTTAATCGTGAATATAATACTCAAGGTCTTTATCATTTTGGAATATATGAAGATGATGAAATAGGTTATAATTCATTGCTTTTATCTCCAAAAGGAATTAATTGGGCGAAAAACTTTTCTAAAATCATTTTCTTATCACCAATAATTGATGTGGGTTTTATTAAGGCTTTGAATAAAGTTACAGAAGCTGAAATTTTTGTTCCAATTGATAAAGAAAATGATATAAGAAATTTTGCTGGACTTGATTTGTCAAGAGGCATTTATGGAAAAATTTTTAAAAAGTTGGTTTCAAAGGCAGGAAAACAAATTTACAATGTTTTTGAACTTTATGATAAATGTGATTTTTCAACTTTTATTTCCTTTTCAACATTCTATTCGGCTTTACTTGTATTTAACCAACTTGGACTTATAAAAATTGAGAATGAAGAACAAATAACTATAAAAATTGTTAAGGGGGTAAAAAGAGAACTTACTCAATCAAAAATTTATAATAACCTAATGATATTAAAAAATACATTTAAGGGGGAGAATGAATATGGAAGAAAAGAATATTGAAAAAATAAAAGACATTGTTTTTAATCAATATGAATTTTCTAGTGATGAAAAATTGATCATTGAAAAGATGCTTCAATATGAATTAAATTACGATAGAATTTACGTTATTTTAAAAGCGATAAAAGATTATAATCTAGATAAAAATTCGGTTTTGGCTTTTTTGAATTATCAATTATTTAAACAATATCCGCTTGTAGCAGATGAACTTTCTCAATCATTCAATCAAGATGTGAAAGAAATGATTGAAGACTTTAAAACAATTAAAGACATTAATCAACTCACAATAAGTGAAGAAATTGAAGATATTCGTAGAATGTTCATAGTTATGAGCAAGGACATGAGAGTTGTAATGATAAAACTCATGGGAATTTATTATGATATTTCTGTTCTTGATAATCCTTTGAATGAAGAGCAAAAACGTTTTGTAAAACAGGTAAAAGATATTCATATACCACTCTCGGAAAGATTAGGACTTGATAAACTTAAGCAAAATCTTTATGATAATGTTGTTAGACTTGAATTTCCTAATGAATATAATGATTTAAAAAACACTATTGAGAGTAAAAAAAACGAAAATGAAGAGCAACTTGCAATTACAAAAGCAAAAATACAAGAGATTTTAGATGACCTCCATATTAATGGTCAAATAGAAAGTAGAATAAAACATATTTCCTCAATTTTTAATAAACTTCATAATAAACAATTAACTTTAGACCAAATATATGATATTCTCGCAATGAGAGTAATAGTGAATACGGTTGAAGAATGTTATGCAATTTTAGGAAGGGTTCATGGAATTTATA
Source organism: uncultured Clostridia bacterium (assembly GCA_944376495.1). Lineage (GTDB taxonomy): Bacteria > Bacillota > Clostridia > Christensenellales > UBA1242 > Caccovivens. Next base: position 2,407 of record CALWCW010000074.1, read on the forward strand.
AACCAATAATTGGACGAGTAAAAGATTATATTGCAAACCCTAAACCAAATGGCTATCAATCTTTGCATACAACAATCATTGTTGAAAACCATCATCCAATGGAAATTCAAATAAGAACCATTGAAATGCATAGAAATTCTGAATATGGTCTATATGCTCACTGGCTTTACAAAGAGAAAAAAGATAAAAAGAATGATTTTGACAACCGCTTAACATGGTTTAGACAAACTATAGAAAATGCTAAAAATATGTCTAATGAGGACTTTATTGATACATTAAAAAGCGAATTATATGATGGTATAATAATTGCACAAACTCCAAAAGGCAGAGTTATAGAATTTCCAGAAGGCTCGACAGTTATTGACTTTGCATATGCAATTCATAGTGATATAGGAAACACTTGTTCGGGTGCTAAAATTAATGGAAAATTAAAGCCTATAACAACCACTTTGCATAATGGAGATATTGTTGAAATAATTACAAATAGCCATTCAAAAGGTCCTTCACGTGATTGGTTAAAATTTGTAAAAACATCAAATGCTCGAAATAAAATAAAATCATATTTTAAAAATGAACTTAAAGATGACAATATCAAACTCGGAAAATCAATGTTTAATCAAGCATTGCAAGATAAAGGGTTGCTTTCTTCTCAAGTTTTAAAAGAAGAATATCAGTCGCAATTATTAACCCGTTATAACATGGAAGATATTGATGAAGTCTATGCGGCTATAGGCTCAGGTTCTTTGACTGCATCAGCGGTTATCAATAGATTGCAAACATTTTATAATGATGATAAAAAACAAATCCCAAAAATTGAAAATGTTGTCCATTTAAAGAGAAATAAGGATGGAATACTTATTGATGGAGATAGCGGTATGCTTGTTAGATTTGCAGGCTGTTGCAATCCAATTGAGGGTGACGATATTATTGGTTATATATCAAGAGGAAAGGGCGTAACAATTCATAGAAGCAATTGTTTAAATCTTAAGTATCTTGAAAGTGAAAGACTTATTGATGCACAATGGCAAGTAAAAGAAGATGCTACATTTACAGCAACAATAAAAGTTATAGCAGACAAAAATAATAACAATATTGCAAAACTAACAAACTTAATAACATCTATCAAAATGAATATTAAAGGGTTTGATATAAAAGATTCTATAGATAATTATATTTGCAATTTAGTTATTGAAGTAAAAAATAAAAATGAACTTAACAGTGCAATTAATTCTCTTAAAAATATAAAGAATGTTATAAGTGTTTATAGGAGCGAAAGATGATAGTTGCATCAAATGTAAAAGAATATCAAGATGAACTACAAGATTTATGAAATTTCTTTGGTGATGAAAATATTGAAATTACATTAAATGAAACTAGAGAAGGGCAAAAAATTCAAGATAATTTTAACGTAATTTATAATAACCAAAACAAAGAGTATAATTTCGCATATAGCATTGATGATGAGTTGGATGAACTGCGAGATAAATCATTGAGAAAACGAAAAATTAAAAATTTTTTGTATCTAATTTTGTCGAATTTATTAAATAAGAAATTAGTTTGGGGGTCTTTAACGGGTATTAGACCCACAAAATTTGCAAGAACCTTAATTCAAGCGGGAGAAGTCAAAGAACATTTAGTAACCGAAGCTTTAGAAAAAGATTATTATGTTAGCGAAAGTAAGGCAAAACTTACATTTATGATTTTGAAAAATCAAAAGTGTATCATAAAAAATGATAATCTTGTTGACCTTTATATCAATATTCCAATTTGTCCGACTCGTTGTCTTTATTGTTCATTTATTTCTCATGAAATTTCTGCTGTGCAGAATAAAGTGGAAAAGTATATAGATTGCTTAATTAAAGAATTAGGTGCCGTAAAAGATATAGTAAAAAAGAAGGCATATATCATTCGAACAATATATATTGGTGGCGGAACTCCTTCTGTTTTAACTGATAAGCAACTTGATAGATTGTTAAATTCAGTCAATTTTCCTGTTGATGAATTTACAGTAGAGTGTGGCAGACCAGATACAATAACCGCAGAAAAACTTGATGTGCTAAAAAAACACAAAGTTACACGCATTTCAATAAATCCTCAAACTTTTTGTGAAGCAACTTTAAAAAGAATAGGGAGAAAACATAAGAACTCACAAGTTATTGAAGCGTATTCTTTGGCTTTAGAGAGAGGGTTTAAGGTCAATATGGATGTTATTGCGGGACTACCGGGAGAAAAATTTGGAACTTTTAAAAGAACAATAACAACTTTGCTTGAACTTTATCCTGATAACATTACTGTTCATACACTATCTATTAAAAGAGGGTCGTTACTTCAAAAAGAAAATGATATAATTGGAACTTGTGATGAAGAAAGTATTGAAAAAATGATTGATTATGCTCAAAAAATTTTGATTGATAATGGTTACAAGCCATATTATATATATAGACAAAAACATCAATTGGGTGGACTTGAAAATGTTGGATATTATAGAGATGATGGCATTTGCATATTTAATATAGATAGCATGGAAGAAACTAATTCTATAATTGGAGTTGGTGCAGGCGCAATGAGTAAACGAGTTTTTAATTTAGATAATAGATTGGAACGTGAATATAATTGCAAGTTTTTAGATGATTATATTAATCGTATTGATGAAGCAATTGAAAAAAAGATTAAATTTTTTTCATAATTTTAATTAAAATAAGCCGTTATGATTTAAAATACCTTAAATTTCAATAAATATTCATGAAAATACTTTTAAAAAATGCTTTACTTTTTTTAGTTTTTATGATATATTTATAAAGTCGATATTTGCTTAAGCACAGTTAAAGGACACCTTCGACCTTATGCTTTGCTTTAGCAATAAAAATAATAAAATGGAGGAGTTATGGAAAAGAAAGAGATAATTGACAAGTTTAAACTTTCTGAAAAGGATACAGGTTCAGTTCAAGTTCAAGTTGCTTTACTTACTGCTAGAATTAATCACTTAAACGAACACTTGAAAGCCAATCCAAAAGATAACCACTCAAGACGTGGTCTTTTACAAATGGTTGGTAAAAGAAAAGGCTTCTTGCTATATCTTAAAGAAAGAGATATTGAAGCTTATAGAAACCTTATCAAAGAACTTGGTATTCGTGAAGTAAAATAAATTGTTGAAAAGGGGGAGATAAGTTTTATCAACTCCTTTTTTTAAAAAAAAATAATATAGGAGATTAATTAATATTATGAAAGATGATGCAAAAATTTATTCTATTGAAATTGGTGGAAAAGAAGTAACGTTTGAAACGGGAAGATTGTGTGAACAATCAAATGGTTCATGTCTTGTTAGATGTGGTGAAACTGTTGTTATGGTTAATGTGACAATGTCAAAAGAACCAAGACCGGGTATTGATTTTTTCCCGCTTGCAGTTGATTTTGAAGAAAAGATGTATTCAGTTGGGAAAATTCCAGGAGGATTTAAAAAGAGAGAAGGAAAACCATCTGATAAGGCAATTCTTACCTCTAGATTAATAGACAGACCTTTAAGACCTTTATTCCCAAAGGGTTTTTATCATGATGTTTGTGTTGTTGCAACCGCACTTTCTGTTGACCCTGATGTAGCTCCAGAGCCTCTTGCAATGCTAGGCTCAAGTTTTGCTTTAAGCATTTCAGATATACCTTTTATGGGACCAACAGGCTCTGTTCAAGTAGGGCTTGTGGATGGAAAGATTATTATTAATCCGAACGCAGAAGAAAGAGAAAAATCTGATTTAAGTTTGACAGTTTCAGGAACTGATGAGGCTGTTTTAATGGTTGAAGCGGGAGCAAAAGAAGTTCCTGAAGAAATCATTTTAGATGCAATTATGACGGCACATGAAGAAATTAAGAAAATAGTTGCTTTTCAAAAACAAGTTAAAGAAGAAATTGGCAAACCTGTTGCAGATTATATTGTTTATGATATTGTTCCTGAAGAAATTGATAAGGCAGTAAGAGGATTTGCTTCAGAAAAATTAGACTATGCTTTAGATACATTTGATCGTCATGAAAGACAAGCAAGACAAGACGAAGTAGATAAAGAAACTAAAGAACATTTTGCCGAAATTTTCCCTGAACAAGAAAAGCAAATTGGACAAGTTCTTTATAAAATGACAAAAGAAAAAGTAAGGTCAAAAATTCTTGAACAAGGAATAAGACCTGATGGAAGAAAATTAACTGAAATTCGTCCAATTTGGTGTGAAACATCTGTTTTACCAAGAACGCATGGAAGTGCAATCTTTACAAGAGGGCAAACACAAGTTCTCACAACTTTAACACTTGGCACTGTTTCTGATATGCAAAAACTTGATGGACTTGATGATGAAGAAGTAAATAGATATGTTCATCATTACAATATGCCTGCCTATGCTACAGGAGAAGCTAGAGGAATTAAAAGTCCAGGACGTCGTGAAATAGGTCATGGTGCATTAGCTGAAAGAGCATTAGAGGCGGTTATTCCATTTGAAGAAGAATTTCCTTATGCCTTAAGACTTGTATCAGAAGTATTATCATCAAATCGTTCTTCGTCTATGGCATCTGTATGTGGCTCAACTCTAGCATTAATGGATGGAGGTGTTCCTATTAAACGTCCAGTTGCTGGAATTGCTATGGGATTAATTAAAGATGAAAATTCTCATAAAGTTGCAGTTTTGTCTGATATACAAGGACTTGAAGATTTCTTGGGAGATATGGACTTTAAAGTTACAGGAACTGAAAAGGGTGTAACAGCTATTCAAATGGACATAAAGATTAAAGGAATTGATAAAGACATTTTAACAACTGCTTTGAAACAAGCAAGAGAAGGTCGTATGTTCATTATGAATAAATTGCTTGAAGAAATTCCACAACCAAGAACAGAACTTTCAAAATATGCTCCTAAAATTATAACATTTATGATTGACCCTGATAAGATTAAAGATGTCATTGGTAGTGGCGGTAAAATGATTAACAAAATAATTGATGAAACAGGTGTTAAAATAGATATAGACGATGATGGACAGGTATTTATTGCAACGCAAGATCTTGAAATGGCAGAAAAAGCAAAAGCCATTATTCTTGGTATAGTAGAAGAGGTTGAAGTCGGAGATGTTTATGATGCAAAAGTAGTCAGAATTACTAATTTTGGTGCTTTTGTAGAATTTGGTGGCAATAAAGAAGGAATGGTTCATATTTCAAAACTTTCTAACAAACATGTTCAAAAAGTTGAAGATGTAGTTAAATTAGGAGATGTCATTGAGGTTGAAGTTATTAAAATCGATGACAAGGGGAGAATTGATTTAAAAAGAATTTTGCCTAAAAATCTAGATGATAAGAAAGAATAAAAATATTTTATTCTTAAATATTTGATTTTGAAAGCAAATAAATTTAATTATAAATTTATATAATATTAACAAAACAAATTGATAACTAGTATGCAACGCATACTAGTTATTTTTTCTTTCATAATAGGCTATTATGTTATAT
>CALWCW010000075.1 GCA_944376495.1 uncultured Clostridia bacterium
CATTTGAAGAAATCCTTTATTGGTATATTTTTGTCGGAGCAGGAATAACATTGTTGATTTTTGGAGTTGCCGTTTCACAATTTATTCTATTTCATAAATTAACCAGTAGCAAAAAAAGTTGAAACATATAATAATTTTAAATAATTAAAACGAGTAAAAAAAATTTAAAATATGTATAAATTTTATTAAATTAAATAAACAATAAAAAATAGAGATTTTAATCAAAAATCTCTATTTTTTTGCATTTTTTATTAATTTTAGACAATTTAACAACTATTTTTCATTATTTGCGTGTTTCAACGGCAACTGCTAAAGCAACTGTTGCGCCAACAATAGGATTGTTACCCATTCCGATAAAGCCCATCATTTCAACATGAGCAGGGACAGATGATGACCCTGCGAATTGTGCATCACAGTGCATTCTTCCCATAGTGTCAGTTAAACCGTAACTTGCAGGACCGCAACGCATATTGTCAGGATGGAGAGTCCTACCCGTTCCGCCACCAGAGGCTACTGAAAAATAATTATGACCATTTTCAAAGCACCATTTTTTATATATTCCAGCCACAGGATGTTGAAAACGCATTGGATTAGTTGAATTTCCTGTTATAGAAACATCAACCTTCTCATGTTTCATAATTGCAACACCTTCAGGAACATCATAGGCACCATAAACCTTTACCTTACTTCTTTCGCCATTTGAAAAAGCCTTTTCACCTAAAATTTTAAGTTCTCCGCTGTTGTGGTCATAAGTTGTATTAATAAAGGTGAACCCATTAACTCTCGAAATAATATAGGCCGCATCTTTTCCTAGACCATTTAATATAACATTTAAAGGTTCTTTTCTCACTTTATTTGCTGATGTTACTATTCCTATTGCTCCTTCAGCTGCTGCAAAACTTTCATGTCCTGCCAAAAAGCAAAAACTCTTGGTTTTTTCATTTAAAAGCATACTTGCAAGTCTGCCATGACCAAGCCCGATTTGTCTTTCATCTGCAACCGAGCCTTTGACGCAATATGCTTGCAACCCTTCTCCTAATTTTAATGCAACCTCCGTAGCTTTGGTTGTGTTTGTTTTTAAAGCGATAGCAACTCCAAGCTCGTATGCTTTAACTGCATTATCAAAGCAAATTGGCTGTATTCCTTTAACAATTTCTTCAACATTGATATTAGCATCTAAACAAATTTGTTTTGCCTCATCAAGAGAAGCAATCCCATATTTTGCAAGTGTTTCATCAATAGATGTCTTTTTTACTGTCAAGTCCATTAATCTATCCTCCTTGGATCAATTATAGTCACAGCCTCATTGAATCTGCCGTATTGTTTTGTAGCCTTTGCGATAGCCTCTTTGCTATCAACTCCTTCACGCAAAGATTTCATTAATGAACCGATTGCAACATACTCATATCCGATTATTTCACCATTTTCATCAAGTCCTTCCTTTGTTATATAGCCTTCAGCAAGATTAAGATATCTTGTTCCCTTATCTTGTTGAGAATAAACTGTTCCAACATTACTTGATAGTGTTTTCCCTAAATCTTCAAGAGCAGAACCAACTTCAAGCCCGCCTTCAGAAAAGGCAGATTGACTTCTTCCATAAACCAGTTGAAGAAAAATTTGTTTCATAGCATCATTAATTGCATCACAAACAAGGTCTGTGTTTAGTGCTTCAAGCAATGTTTTGCCCGGTAATATTTCTGCAGCCATAGCAGCAGAATGTGTCATACCAGAACACCCTATTGTTTCAACTAATGCCTCTTTAATAATTCCATCTTTGACATTTAATGTCAATTTGCAAGTTCCTTGTTGTGGAGCACATTTCCCGCACCCATGCGAGAACCCGCTTACCTGCGAAATTTCTTTTAATTGAATCCATTTTGCTTCCTCTGGAATAGGTGATGGACCAAAACCTTCTATATTCATTGGACAACTCATATTAATTCCTCCGAAGAATATTTTAAACTATTTTGAGTAAAAAACAAAATAAAATCAATATAATAAGAATAAAAACAAAAAATAAATTAAACAAATTATTGAATAAAAAATTATAAGTATAATAATAAAATAATAATATAAAACAAAAAAACTGAAAGATTTTCTTTCAGTTTTTTATATATATAGTGAAAACTTTATTAAGTCCTAAACAGCACATGCTGTTTGATTTAGGACAGTCAAACAGCAATTATGCCTTAAATTTATTCAGCATCTGTGCTGTCTGTTGAGTCATCAGCTGTCTTCAATTGTGCAATAGCCTCTTGAAGTTTTTTAATATCTTCTTTGATTTCTGCGTTTTGGCTTGTAAGTAAATCATAAATCTTTTCAAGCAATGGATATCTTTCTTTATTTTTAGCCATTACTTCTTCGCAATGTTGAACAGAAAGTTTAAGTCCATCGTAAAGGTCAAGGTCTTCAGCAAGTTTTTTAGCCTTTTCTTCATCAATATCAGCATAGTTGTTTACACCATAAAGCATAACTTTTTGTTTAGCAACCAAAGCTTCTTTTCGACGAAGTTTCTTTTCATCATTTTCTAAAGTTCTCTTAACTTTTCGTAATGGTAAGAATTCTTTTTTGCATTGACGAAGTTCTTTTTCATTTGCCTTTAATCTTTCTTGTTCTTCTGCAAGTTTTGCCTCTAATTCTTCTAAAGTCATAGTTGAAGCTAAAGCATTTTCATCCTCGCTTGCTTTTGCAGATGCAAATTTTTCATCTACTTCCACTGGAACTACAGGAATAACAGGAGTCTCTTCTTGAACCTCTTCTTGTTTTTGCTCTTCTGCACTTTCTTCTTCAGTTGTTTCTTCAGTGACAACTTCTTCTTGAGCAGGGACTTCTTCTGCAGGAATTTCCTCTTCTGAGGTTTCTTCAGCAGTAGTTTCTTCTGCAACCTCTTCTACTGGAGTTTCTTCAGTTTCTTGCTCTTCTTCAGAAATATCAACACTTTCCTCTTCTTCAATTTCTTGTTCTTGTTGTTGCATTTTTGCAAGTCTTTCCATAAGTTGAGCTCTACGTTGTCTGATATATTCAGAAGCCTCGTCATCTTCCTCTTCTTCGCTTTCCTCTTCTTGAGCAGATTCTTCAGTAGCTTCTTCTTGAGTTTCTTCTTGCATAGGTTCAGCTTCTTCTTGTGAAACTTCTTCTACTTCTTCTTTTTCTTCTTCATCAGGATTGTATGCCTCTACAACAGCACCATTATAGAGAATTGTTGCTGATGAATTTTCCTTATTTTGATTGTCTTCAAGAGCTTTAACTCTATTTTCTAACTCTTGTTGAGATTTAAGTTGGGCATTTTTAATTGCCTCATTATCTTTTTCTTTTCCTTTGTTTGATAGACTCATAAGAAGGTCGCCAACGAAGTAAAGAAGAAAACCTCCAGCGACTACGATGCCTAGCACAACAACGATTGTAATAATTACTGAACTTGTCATAAAATTTCACTTCCTTTTAATAAATTTTGGCTTTATGTATTAAATTGATCGTGGTTTTGGTGGAGATGGTGGGAATTGAACCCACTTCCGAAAAACTTGTGCAAAACTTTTCTACATGTTTAGTTTATGATTAATCTTCACAAGATAACGAAGTCATAAACAACTTTTTATCTGCTAGTCTTTTAATTTTTGCAATTTTTATAAAGACAAATTTAAAATTGCAGAGCGCTTAAGATGATACCCTTAAAGAAATCAAGCGAAATTTCAGTGGGCAGGTTAAAATACTTAATTAACCAATTTGTTTTTGTCCGATTAGGCAGCACAAGCAAGGCTTGCGTTTTCCATACGAACAACATTGTTATTGTTTGCGTTTATTTTTGTTTGTCATTTTTAGGTGTTTCCCTCACCACATGCTTTACATTTTGACCAATGCTCCCCGTCGAAGCCGTGCACCCCCATGAGAGTGGGCTTAACTATTTTTGATAGCACGATCAATTTCCCTTCGGACAGCCTTTTCCTTTAGGGTTTGTCTTTTATCATAAAGTTTTTTTCCTTTAGCAAGACCGATTTCAACTTTGACTTTGTTTTTCTCATTAAAGTAAACCTTTGTCGGAACAATTGAAAAACCTTTCTCCATTATTTTACGTTCAAGCTTTAAGATTTGTTCTTTATGTAAAAGAAGTTTTCTTGAGCGTTTTGTTTGACTTTCAAGGTCAGATTCATCACCGTAAGGAGCGATATAACAATTTCGCAAAATAGCTTCACCATTCTTTATGGTAACAAAACTATCGCTTAAATTTATTTTACCACTATTTACAGATTTTATTTCACCGCCTTTAAGTTCAATGCCCGCTTCAAGCAAATCTGAAATGAAGAAATTGTGGAAAGCTTTCTTATTGTTAGTTATAACCCTCATTTCACCTCCTATTATATCACTGATTTTTTTATTTTTCAATACCTAATATAAAAATTTTTTATAAAATTTGCAAAAAAAGCGAAATTTTTATAAATTTGACGCAAAAAATTAGGTTTTATGCCTAAAAATTTGCCTTTTTTATTAAATTAAATTATTTTTTATTACTTTATATTAAATATTTTTATTAATCCATAAGTGTTATTTATATACTTTTTAATTAAACTATAAATTTGTTTAAATCTAAATAAAGATTATTTTATAAATTCCACAAATTCAAAATCAATTTTACGTGTAAAGACGTTTGATGCAACAAGTTTGACTCGAATTTTATCACCTACTCCAAAAGACATTTTTTGACCTTTTAGTTTCAATTGTTTTTCAAAAAGCAAAAATCCTGTATCTGGCAAATCTTCAACCTTAATAAGACCTTCGACTGTGTTTTCAAGTTCAACAAAGATGCCAAAGTTGGTTACAGAGGAAATAACTCCTTCAAATTCTTCACCAACCCTATCTTTCATAAGATAAGCCTTCCATAAGTCATCAACTTCTCGTTCAGCCTTATCTGCATTCTTTTCGGTGAGGCTTGACTGCTCTCCTGCCTCAAAAGTAAACTCTTGGAGTTCTTCAAGTCTTGTGTCTTTAATTTTCTTATGGAGATTTTCTTTTATAATTCTGTGAATTGTAAGGTCAGGATAACGTCTTATAGGTGATGTAAAGTGACAATAATATTTGAGTGCAAGTCCAAAATGTCCTAAACATTGGTTTGTATATTTTGCCTTCTGCATAGAACGTAAAATCACTTTGTTTGCTGTTTCTGATATTGCTTGACCGCCTATTGTCAAAATAAGGTCTTGATAATATTTTGGAGTTATGATTTCGGGAATTGGTTCTATTTTAACTCCCAACCCCATTAAATATTCTCGCACTGCTATAACTTTTTCTTTTTTAGGGCTTTCATGGACTCTATAAACAAAAGGAATTTTTTTATCGCAAAACTCTTTTGCTACAGTTTGATTTGCAAGCACCATAAAGTCCTCAATAAGCCTATGAGCATCGTTACGCTCTCTTTTTTCAAAGTCAATAGCCATTCCGTTTTCATCAAATATAAATTGGACTTCTGGAATTTCAAAATCTAAAGTCCCATTTTTCTCATTTTTTTCTTCCAAAATTTTTGAAAGTTCATGCATGAGCATAAGTTCATTCTTGACTGATTCATGTTTTTCATCAGCCTTTAACCCACACAATACCTTATATGAATTTGTGTAATTTAATCTTGCCTTGCTTCTTATAACACTTTCATATATTTTATGCGATTTTACATTTCCATTTCTATCAACAACCATTTCGCAAGTCAACGTCAATCGATCAACATTTTCATTTAGCGAACAAATACCATTTGATAACTCCTTTGGAAGCATTGGAAGGACAGAGGTAGGAAAATAAACGCTTGTTCCACGATTAAAGGCTTCTTCATCTAAAGCACTATCATACTTGACATACTCGCCGACATCTGCAATATGAACACCTAAAATATAATTTCCATTTTGGTCAAGTTCAATAGAAACTGCATCATCTAAATCTTTTGCATCTTCGCCATCTATTGTAAAAATGACTTTATCTCTTAAATCAACCCTTCCACTTAATTGCTTTTCGTTAATTTCTTGAGAAATAGACTTTGCCTCTTCTAAAACATTGCTTGCAAAAGTTTCATAAAGTTGATGGTCACGAATAATTGCAAGTTCCAAAGCCTTTATATCATCACTTTTACCCAGCAGTTCAACAGGTTCGCCAGTAATTAAATTTTCATTATTTCTATTGATTTTAACAACTATTCGGTCGTTTTCACGAACATTTATTCCACCCTTAATGAGTCTTATTTTAAATGGAATATGATTATTGTCAGGTTCTAAAAAATAAACCTTTTTCTCTTTCGTAACCACACCTGCAACATACTTTATAGGTTTATATATTGACACAACTTGTCCATCTGTGCCTTCCTCATTTTGAGATAAGATTTTAATAATAACTCCATCTCCATCAATTGCACCCGTAGTTGAATTTGCAGGAATGAAAATATCGTTTTGCTCACCTTCTATTTGACAAAAACCATAACCCTTACTATTGCCAATAAAATTTCCTTTTTTATATTCTTGTGAAGGAATGACAATATATTTTCCTTTTTGCTCTTCAAAAATATTTCCTTCTTTTATAAGTCTAAAGAAATCTTTTTTAACCTCATTTAAATCTATATTATAAGTGCTTGTTATAAAATAAAAAAGATTGTCAAGCTTCTTATAAGCCAAACCATCTTTTTTTAATAAATCTAAAATAATTTTTCTTGCCTGCACTATTAAACTCCTGCGATTAATTCACTGACAAAGAATATAATTATACAAACAAATATAATGACAGCCATAGAAATAGTAATTCTCTTTAATATTGCATCACGTGATGCACCTTTATTTTGAGAATAATAACTTTCTTGAGCCGTGCCAGTGAAAGCTTCAAGACTATTGTTTGAATCATTTGCCTGCATAAGTGTTGTAATAATCATAACAATTGCAGCGGCTATTATAATTCCAAATAAAATATAACGTAAAATTGGCAAAAAGGTAGTCCAAAAATCACTTATAATTTCGCCATCAGTAGTATCAAGTAATATTGATGAAAATTTAAACATGTTATCTCCTTATTTGATTTTTAAATTAAATTTTGACTTTTTAATAAGAAACTGGTCCTTGTGAGGACAAAATACAGAACCAAATTATAAACAAAACTAGTAAAACAGTCAAGAAAATTTGTCCCCATTTTATCTTAACTTTATTCTTTGCTATAAAGCCCTTTATTATGCTAAAAAGTAAGCACATAGCCAAAAAGCAAAAAACAACAATTAAAATAAGAAGTCCTGTTTGTCCTAGTCCTTCTCTGATAGATATTCCCCAATCATCTATGAAATTTAATAGTAAGCCTTTCATTTTTACTCCTTTTTAAAAAGTTTTAGTTTTGTTCTTCTGTTTATCTTGATTTCTAGTTAATTATAACATATATTTATAAAAATTACAAGACCCAAAGATGATTAAGTTTAACTATACCTAAAATATTATAATCATTTTTAATAAATAGTCAAATAAAACAAGCAATTTTTGTTATTATTTAATAAAAATATGTAGAAAAATAAGCATATCTTATAGTATTTAATTTCATTTTTTATTTTTGATTTTTGATTTAGTAATTTTATATAAAAATTTTAATTTGACAAATTATTCAATATATAATATAATAAAAATCTAAAAAGGAGTTTAATTAAGAATGGATAAATGGAATGAAAGATTTATGACTTTAACAGAGCAAATAGCAACATGGTCAAGTTGTTTAAGACGCCAAGTTGGTGCGATTATTGTCAGAGATAAAAGAATTATGGCAACTGGCTACAATGGTGCTCCTGCGGGCATAAAAACTTGTGTAGAAAAAGGAGTTTGCTTAAGAAATGAAAAACAAATTCCTAGCGGAACTCATGCAGAAATTTGTTATTCAGTCCATGCGGAACAGAATGCAATTATTCAAGCAGCAAAAGAGGGAGTAAGTCTAAAAGGTTGCACTCTTTATTGCACTCATCAACCTTGCACAGTTTGTGCAAAAATGATTATTAATTCAGGAATAAAAGAAGTAATATATAAAGAGGGGTATCCAGATGATTTTTCAAAGCAACTATGCGAAGAAGCTGGAGTAAAACTAATTAAATATGATACATTAAAATAATTTTGTAAAATTGTTTAAAAAGTTTTTATTAACATAATCTTTATTTTATATGATTAATTTATTTTTAAATACGAATACAACTTCTTAATTTATCTTTTAATTTTACAAAAAAATAACCCTTTTAAGAATAACCTAATTATTCTTTATGGAAATATCAAAACCTCCAAGGGTTATTTTTCTTTTGATTTTTTATTATTTAACGTTTATCATCATTATCATCTTGAGATAATTTCTCATCTTGATTTTCTTGTGCTTTATCAAAATTTTCTTCTTGATTTAAATCTTCCTCAATGATAATTTCATTATTTTCTTGCTCGCTTTCAATATTATCTTCTTCCTCAACCTCTACTATGATTTCTTCCTCATTTTCTTTATCAACATTATTTTCTTCATTAGTGTTTTGAGGATTATTAGGGTCTATAACAATTTCTTTTTCTGGTGACTTTTGCTCAACCAATTCTTCATCAATGACCATTTCTCCTTTATTGTGATTGAAAAACCTCTTTATTTTTTCTTTAAAACCAACGTGATTTTCTGTCCCTTTAAATAATCTGGCTATATTTGCGTGATGTTTTATTATAGTTACAACAAACATAAACCATATCATAACCGTTATTGCCCAAGCATACGGAACGGACAAAACCCAAATATAAATAGTATAAGCAATAGAAAGCCCACCAATATAAGTAAATGAAATGACACTTCCAATATCTATTAGTAAAAGAAGAACAAAACAAACCACAAACCAACCAAGAGCAACATACCATAAATTAGAGAACAAGAAAATCCCCGCAATACAAGCAACACCTTTCCCTCCTTTAAATTTTGACCAAACAGGGAAATCATTTCCAAGCATTAAAAACAGGCCAGCAAAAAAGTATATCACTTGGTCATATTGAGGATAAATCAACTTAAATACTAAACAAGTCAGTCCAACTTTTATTACTTCCGCTATAAAGGTTGCAAGTGCAAGACCAAACCCAAAAGAACGAAGCATATTCATCGTTCCTGGATTGTGACTGCCTATCTTTGTTATATCCTTTCTTCTTGCATTCCAAGAGATGATTTTTGAAAAATTAATTGTTCCTATAAAGTATGATATAAACGCAACTAATATAAAATGCAGTGCAACTTCCATTATTCTTCACCCTTACCTTTTATAACAAGTTTAATAGGAGTTCCCGAAAAATCCATTCTTTCTCTAAATTTATTTTCCAAATAGCGACTATAGGCAAAATTAATAAGTTTCGGATTATTGACAAACAGAACAAAGGTTGGAGGATTAGTTGAGGCTTGTGTAATATATTTTATCTTTGCCCGCTCTCCATTTTTTGCTGGTGGCTCATATCTTAAAATTGCATCGTGAAGAAGGTCGTTTAATAAGCCTGTCGTTATTCTTTTTGAAGAATTTTGATAACTTTCAAGCACATATTCCATAATTTGTCCAGTCCCTGCACCAGTCAATGCAGATACAAAGACCACTTTAAAATAACTCATAAAAGACAAACTACTTTCTAAATTTTTTAAAAAATTCTCCTTGCTTTTAGCCTTTATATCCCATTTATTGACAACAATAACACTTGGCTTGCCCGCTTCGTGAACAAATCCTGCAATTCTAACGTCTTGTTCGGTTATCGTTTCGCTAGAACCATCAAAAACAATAATAGCAACTTCTGCCTCTTCTATTGAAGCCATAGTCCGAAGAACTGAATAGCCTTCTATTGACACCTTTTCTACCGCTCTTTGACGTCTTAACCCTGCAGTATCAATTAGAGCAAAATCTTGTTTATTGTATTTGAAAGGAACAAGAACAGAATCTCTCGTTGTGCCTTCAATGTCACTTACAACCACCCTTTGTTCACCTAGAAGGCGGTTTACTAAAGAACTCTTCCCAACATTTGGTCTGCCAACAATAGTAATCTTAATTAATTTCTCATTATTCTCTTCATTGTTTAGTGGCTTGAATTTTTTAACTATAGCATCTAAAATATCACCTATTCCTTTGCTTTGAGTAACAGATAGTGGCATCGGCTCACCAAGACCTAAACTATAAAACTCATAAGTCTTTTCAATTTCAAAATTATCAAGTTTATTAACCACTAACACAACCGGTTTTTTAGAACGTTGCAAAATTGAAGCAACTTCTTCATCACTACCTGTAATACCAACCCTACCATCAACAAGAAAAACAATAACATCTGCCTCTTCAATTGCTATTTCTGCTTGCAAGCGTATGTCCTTTTGAAACTTATCATCACTTTTTGAATCAATACCCCCTGTATCGACAAGCAAAAAAGACCGACCACTCCACTCTGCTTCAGCATAAAGCCTATCACGAGTAACTCCCGGTGTATCATCAACTATACTTATTCTTTTTCCGCAAATCTTATTGAAAAAAGTGCTTTTTCCAACATTTGGTCTGCCCACAACTGCCACAATAGGCTTATACATTTTTTACCTCTTATATACTTTACCATATTTCAATATCATTTTGCAACAATTTTTTATTTTTTCTTATATTATTTTTGTTGCCAATATTTTTAACTTAATAACAATAAAAATTTATTAAAACAAAATCAAAAATGATAAAAATTTTAAAAATAAAATCAAAAATAGGTCATTTTGCTTGACGGAAGCAATCAATATAATTAAGATAAATATGAGTGCAAATTTTAGCAAAATTACAATAAAAGAAAAACAAAAGAAAAAGGAGTATTTATGAAAAATGTTTTTAATTTTAATTTAGTCGAAGATTTTATGGAGAAAAATGGTCTAACAAAACAACAATTTTGTCTTAAATGCAATGTATCTCAAGTATCATATTCAAAGATGAAAGAAGGAGATTGGAATATAAAAATCGGTGATATTTTTAAATTAATAGATTTTATAAATGTTCCACTAGAAAAATTTTTAAATCAGCCAAAAGATTGGATTGTTGATGAAGACATTGATTTCAACCTTCAAGGTGCTGAAGAACTTGTGAATAATCTTTTTAAAGTTGACAACGAAAGAAAAAAGTAATTAAAAAATTAAAAGATTGCCTTAAATTGACAATCTTTTTTATTTCTTTTCTTTTATGTTTTTTCTGCAAAAATTTATAAATTTTATAAATTTTCAATGAAAATGCTAAAATTTTTGAAAAATATTGTAAGTTTTATTAAATTTACATTTAATTTGCTCGTGATTAGATTAAATATATAAAATTGACAAAACTAAATAATAAATTGCAAATTCTTGAAGCATTGCTCCACTTTTTATATTAAAATCAACCTCTTCTAAAAGTTCATAAATTTTCTTAAGTTGCATTTTTGAAAAATTATTGACTTGATTTCTTTGTTTTGCAATTGCATACTCTTTTACTCCCAACAATTTTGAAAGTTCTTTATTATCAAGCCCTGAAATTGAAATAAAGAATAAGCGTCTAAAATGATTTGATATAAGTCCTAAAATTCCCTGTTCTTTTACCATATTATCTAAAATTTTTATTACCTTATCGCTCTTTTTTTGTCCTAATGCCTCGGTAAGTTCATAAATTATATATTCGTCATCTTTGCTGACAAGATTATCAACCATTTTTTTAGTTACAAGTGGCTCTGAAAGGTCATAATAGCAAAGTTTATCAATCTCGTTATTGACACGTGTGAGATAACCATTGCAATAATCAAGAAGTGCATTTACTGCCTCACCGCTTATTTGTTTATTACGTTTTGAAAATTCACTCACAATAACCGCTTTTGCTGTTTCATTATCAAACCTTTTACAATCGACAAAAGCACACTTATCTTTAATAAAAGAAAAGACATTAAAATAATCAAAAATAATTAAAAATGTGCTCAAAGTAGGGTTTTCAATGTATTTTTGCAACATTTTTTTATCATTTTCAGAAATTTTTGCAATATTTTTCAAAACAACGATTTTAAATTCGCTACCCATAGGCATAACCTCACAAGCATTTAAAACACTTTGCATTGAAAAATTTTCATCATCAAAAATAGTCAAATTAAAATCTTCTATTTCAAGCTTGCAAGCCTTTTTAATCATAGAAAAAGCCTTATCATAAAGATAATAATCCTCACCTTCAAGCAAATAACAATTTTCAATTTTTTCTTTTAAACGATTTTTTAAAGTTTTCAATCAAGCCTCCCAAGAATTAAGTTCGTTTCATTAAATGTTAGTTTAATATTTCCGTCATTTTGATAGCAGTATTTTGAGTATTGTCCAAAATTGTTTGAAACAACATTAAATCCGCCACCTATTTCCAAATTATCACCAGTAAATATTAAAGTCGGACTAATTGACGAAAAAAGTTGTTCATATATAGTATTATACCTAGAATTAGTCTGACAAGCAATAAAAATCGACACATCATCAAAAGAAATTGAAGAGCCAAGTATAGCATCACCACTAGCATAATAGCGAATTGTAAAATTACTTGCATAAATTATGTCACTAGTTGAAACAATTTCAATTTCGTCAATAGAGTTATCACCCTCTAGACAAATATACTTA
>CALWCW010000076.1 GCA_944376495.1 uncultured Clostridia bacterium
CAACAGTAACTGATAGTGGAGTAGGTCCAAATCATGTTTTTGATTTTGGTATTCCACAAGGATTAGCAGGTGAAACAGGTCCTCAAGGCGAAAAAGGTGATAAAGGTGACAAAGGCGATCCTGGTGAAGATGGCAACGATGGTGCTACTGGTCCAACCGGCGCAACAGGTGCCACTGGAGCAAAAGGAGCCACTGGTTGTCAAGGTGAAACCGGAGCGACTGGTGCCACAGGAGCCACAGGTCCAACAGGAGCAACTGGCTGTCAAGGTGAAACTGGCGCCACAGGTCCAAAAGGTGACAAAGGAGAAAAGGGCGCCACGGGAGCAACTGGATGCACAGGTCCAACGGGAGCGACTGGTGCCACAGGTCCTGCGGGAGCGACAGGTATTACAGGTGTTACGGGTGCAACAGGCTCAACTGGTTCTACCGGTGCCACGGGTGCTACTGGTGTAAAAGGAGCGACTGGGTCAACGGGAGCAACTGGAGCAACAGGTGCAACTGGTCCTAAATGCTGTAATTCTATTCATTGTATAAGTGCTCATTCTTGCACAAGCGATTATTTCAACACATTAAAACAAGATAGTGTTATTCCAACAACATCTCAAGATGTATCTGTTAATTCGGACAATATTGTAATTAATAGCGAAGGAGATTATATAATTTCAGGGTCTTGTAATGTTGATGCAACGAATGCAACTAGCACTGGAGGTGGAGCAACACTTGAAATAAATGGTTCTATGTCATCTGATTTCTTTCTCTTTGTATATCAAGGAAGAGCCCAAACTATATATGATGAAGCCGTTTATCATTTTAATGCGGGAGACAATTTGAAATTTAGATTTTCAGGAAAAGGCATGGGATGCACTGTTGAAAGATTAAACATTAAATTAAAAAAATTAGATTTTGATTAATTTATTGTTCTATAAGTATAACAAACAAGTCTTATAATAAAAAAAGCGTAAGTCACAAATTGGACTTACGTTTTTTAGTAATATAGTTTATTTTAAAATAATTCTTTGTTAACAAGTTCTAAAGCACTTTCAATAACCTTATCCATATCATAATATTTATATGCTCCAAGTCGTCCACCAAATATTACTTTATCTTCTTTTTCTGCGAGTTGTTTATATTTTTCATAGGTTGAATTATTTTTTTCATTGTTGATAGGATAGTAAGGTTCAACGCCTTTTTCCCATTCAATCGAATATTCTCTTGAAATTACAGTTTTTGGTTGAATTCCAAATTCGAAATGCTTATGTTCAATAATTCTGGTGTAAGGAGTTTCACGGTCAGTGTAATTTATTACAGCGTTACCTTGGAAATTATCAGTATCTAAAATTTCTGTTTCAAAATAAACGCTTCGATATTCTAATGCTCCATATTCATAATTGTAAAATTCATCAATGGCTCCAGTATATATTATTTTATCAAATTGGTCATTTGTATTTTTGATGAAATCAAAATAATTTGTATTTAATTTTACTTCGCAATTTTCAAGTAGTTTTTCAAATAATTTATTATAACCGCCGATTGGAATGCCTTGATATCTGTCATTAAAATAGTTGTTATCAAAAGTCCAACGAAGAGGAAGTCTTTTAATTATGAAACTTGGCAATTCTTTACAATCACGTCCCCATTGTTTTTCTGTATAACCTTTGACGAGTTTTTCATATACTGTTCTTCCAACAAGTTTAATTGCTTGCTGTTCTAGGTTTAGAGGTTCGCCTATATTTTCTTTTGCTATTTCTTCTTCTATTTTCTTCTTTGCATCTTGTGGAGTTATAACTCCTTCAAATATTTTACAAAAGGTATTCATATTGAAGGGGAGGTTGTAAAGAGAATTTTTATAGTTTGCTACTGGACTATTAATATAGTTATTAAATTCGACGAAATTATTGACATAATCCCAAATCATTTTATTTTTTGTATGAAATATATGTGCTCCATATTTATGAACATTAATTCCTTCTATCTCTTCACAATAGACATTTCCGCCAAAATGTGAACGCTTGTCAATTACTAGACATTTTTTATTGCGTTTTGTTGCCTCGTAGGCGAAAACACTACCGAACAATCCACTTCCTACAATTAGATAATCATATTTCATAATTACTCCTTAAAAATATATTTATGATTAAACATTTATTTAAAAATAAAGAACTTGATAAATAAATATTAATTAAAAATAAAAAATTAAAATTTATTAGTATAATTTAAAATTATTTAAAAGACTAAAATATTATTAAATTTATTAAAAATAAATAAAAAATCAATAAAATATTCAAAATTTTTGTTTTTATGTTAATTTTATTAAATATTTAATTTAAAATTTAGAGATTTAATAATTAAAAGCCTTAATGAGTTTATATGCTTTTCCACCATGTTTTCTAAATGAATGGAAATTCTTTTTATTCTTTTTAAAGTCAGGATAAGTTAATTTTAACGTATTCAAGATTTTTTCACGTAATACTTTATCTTTATATTTGTTGATGTGCATGAGCCATATAATTTCAATATTGACTAAAAATTGCCATGCTTTAGCATAAGAAGCAATATCTTTATCGTATTCTTCGGCAATTTTTACCACTTCTTCCATTCCATAAAGGCAAGTGAGTTTTCTTTCAGATATGTTTTTTGCCGAATTACTATTTGGATTTACAACATACATATAAGTTTTAATTGGTATGAAATAAAAAGAATTACATCTTAAAGCATATTTAAATAAAAAGTTCAAATCATCAAAATAAAAGCATTTTTCGTCAAAGCGTAAATCTCCGATTAGAGATTTTCTAAATAACTTATTCCAAACGACACCGCCACCAAAGGTAGGGAAGGCGAACATGCCCTTAAAAAATTCATTTTTCTCCACTATTTAACCTTTAGCCTTTTCCTTATCTTTATCTGTCAATTCTTTATACGAATCTTTGGGTTTGGTTCTTAAAAAATCTACAATGCCCATGTCAGCATTTTCTGATGCTTTAACAAGATATTCTATATGGTTTTCAAGCATACAATCATCAGGGTCGATGAAGGTGATAAATTCTCCCTTTGCATTATCTATTCCCATGTTTCTAGCACTTGAGCAACCGCCGTTGGATTTGTTAAAAAGACGAATTCTTTCGTCTTGTTTTTCAAGTTCTCGACAAATTTCAAGACTATTATCTTTAGACCCGTCGTTAATTAAAAGTAACTCAATATTTTTGTAACTTTGATTTAAAATACTTTTTACGCATGTTCTAATAAATTTTTCTGCATTATAAACAGGTAAAACAATTGATACTAATTCCATAAAATCTCCTTAACAATTATTTTTGTTAGACAGTGTTAATAATTAAAAATTTTTATAAGTCTATATGCAAGACCTCCCAGTTTTCTAAACCCATGAAAATTCTTTTTGTTTGCCTTAAAAGATGGATAACAATCTTTTAATGTTTTATCTATTCTATTGATAGTTTCCATATTTTTGTATTTATTGATATGTATTAAATATTTCATTTCAATGTTGACTAGAAATTGCCATGCTTTTGCATATGAAACCACATCTTTATTAATATTTTCAGCAATTGAAACAATTTCGTCCATAACATCTAAACAAGATAGCCTACTTTCGTTAAGTTTTTTTGAGTTAGTTTGACTTGCCGAGTTTCTATTATATACATAAATAGTATTTGAATTATAATAAAAATTTTGACATTTTACAGCATATTTAAAAAGAAATACAATATCTTCATAATATTTATAGTTAGTATTAAAACGCATATCACCAAGAATTTCTTTTCTAAACATTTTGTTACAAAGAGAACCACCGCCTATATTAGGATAAGAAAACATCAATCTAAAAAAATCATTTTTACTTAATTTTACATTAATATCCCCCCCCCGTGAATTTAATTTGCATGTCTTGAGAAAGTGTTTTTCTTTAACTTCCTTAAAATTACCTATACCCATATCTCCGTTTTTAATTGCCGAAAGGAGAGTGGTTACATAATTTGGATAAACAAAATCATCTGCATCTAAAAAACATACATAGTTGCCGCTTGCATTATCTAGTCCCATATTTCTAGCACTTGAGCATCCGCCGTTTTCTTTATTAAATAATTTAATTCTATTATCTTGTCTTGCTAATTCTTGACATATTTCATAACTATTATCTTTAGACCCGTCATTAACAACAAGGATTTCCAAATTTTTATAGTCTTGATTTAAGGTTGACATAATACAATTTTTTACATATTTTTCAGCATTGTAAACAGGTATTATGAATGAAACTAAATCCATAGTAACTCCTAATTTATTTTCCCATTGTAAAGTAAATCACCAATATCTTTTGATGCGTTTGGTTTTCTAATTACCTCAATTGATTGTCGCATTTTTTCAAGTTTTTCTTTGTTTTGGAAAAATTCATCAACGACTTTGTAAGCATACTTATTTTTTGAAATATATTCACAAGCATTTCTTTCTTTTAGGAAAACCATGTTATCGTATTCTTGGAAAGGTAATTCTTTATTTGCAATAATAGGTAGGTGCTTATTGAATGCTTCTGCAATTGCGACACCGCCAATTTTGCCAATTAAAACATCAGAGGCACTCATTATGACATCAACATTTGTTACAAAGCCAAAAATATATATATCTTTCTTAATTACCCCTTTTTCTTTGAGTTTTTCAAGTTGCTTTTTAAGTTTTTCATTTTTTCCGCAAACACAAACAATTTGAAAATCTGTTTTGCATTTGTTAAAATTTAAAATTGTTTTTGCTATGTTTCCAAAACCAACCATACCACTCATAATCATTATGGTTTCTTTATTTAAGTTAATCCCAATTTCTTTTCTTGCTTCAAGTTTATCAATGTGTTGAGAAAATTTCCTTTGAACAGGAATACCATAACTTAAACGTTTTGAAATATCAAATCCTTTTTTAATAAGCACATCGTCAAAATCATCGGTTGGAGTAATAACATAGTCAACACCTGTTAAAAGTTCTGTATAAGGTGCAACATCGTAGTCGGATACAACTGTAACAACACGGGCTTTAAGTGCATTTTCATTACCACTTTTTCTTAAATCAGTCATAATAATACCAGCAAAAGTATGAGCACAAAAAACTGCGTCAGGTTGATATTCATTTATAACCTTTTCAATATAAGGGCGAGCAGGGGAGATAAAGTTTTTTCTTAATGTTGTTGCTTTTTTGTTTATATTTCTGTTTTTTAGTCGTTCAAACTGCCCATTGGCAAAATTCAAAAAATATTTAACAAGTGAGAAATAGCCATCATTTACCATCCAATTTGCTCTTTTCTTTTTGCTTGTTTTGTCACCATCTTTAAATAAATCGACTTGTTTTATTTCTGCGTCTTTGTAGTTTTCTTTTACATAATTTGAAACTGCTGCACTCATTGAGTTGTGACCATTTCCAGCAGAAACTGTTAAAATTAATAATTTCATTTTATTCTCCTATATGTTATTGCATGAAAAAATCAAAGCGAATAATTTATTATTTATAATTTTGATTTGTAAATTTAATTATTAAATTTTATATAAATTATGCTTCATCAATCCTCATTACTAATTTTTATTATACAATACAAAAATAAAAAAGTCAATTATATATTTTAATTATTTTATATATTGATAATTTAATCTAAAATATTCAACCAAAAGTATAAAGAAAATGAGATAAATAAAATTCAATAGTAAAATGATAAAAATATGTTGCAAAATACCCAAGTATATGATATAATGTTAAAGAAACAAATTTAAAGGGGAAATTGTTATGGCTAAAATTAGAGGCGCTAGACGTGAATCAGATGTAATAAATAAGATTGAAGTGCAACAACATTTAATTTCTGATATTGCAGATGCCGAAAAAGAGGTAAGAAACTTTATTTAGAAGATGGTAGAGAACCTGTTGATGTTGAAGATTTAGTTTATCATTATATGATTTCTCAATCATCTTTAGATGGCGATGATAAAGAAATCGAATAAAAAATGTAAAATTGAAAAATTGTCAAAAAATTAAATTTAAGATTTAGAATAAAAACAAAGAATAAATATTAAATTAAATAAATTAAATTTTCAAATTGATGTTTAATAATTATTCTTTCGTATGCGTTTGTGGTGAAATGGATATCACGACGGTCTACGGAACCGTTATTCTGGGTTCGAGTCCCGGCAGACGCACCATAAAGAAACCGCAATTTGTTTTGCGGTTTTTCATATAGATTAGGAGGGACGAGAACCCAGATTATATAGGGCTCCCGAAAATGCTTTAGAATTTTTGGGAAAAGGAGCAAACGAGTGAAGAGGGCTAAATTGCGTTTAGCAAATTGCCATAAACGTAGTTTGCGACGCCGAGTCCCGGCAGACGCACCATAAAGAAACCGCAATTTATTTTGCGGTTTTTCATATAGATTAGGAGGGACGAGAACCCAAAATGTTTATGGCATAATTAAAGGTTAATCAAAAGGTTATCAAAATTTATTTTAATAAAATCTTTAATTAATTAATTTCAATTTTTTTAATTATCAACACTTTCAGTTATTATTTATAAAATCTGCAAAATCAAGTATTATTTTTGAGTAGGGTTGTATTGTTTTTATTATTAGAATTGTTTATTTAACTAATTAGAACCCTTAATTTTTTTGACAAATTTTGAGGTATTTCTGAATATAGTGCATTGTTGTTCTAAATTCAAAAGACTGTGATTTTCTGTAAAACCTTTCATCTTCTTGATAGTTGTTATATTTATCTTCAATAATTTTTTTATATTTATTTGTGTATTTCATTTTTTCACTTTTTTATAATCGACCACATTTCTGCGTCATACAAACTGTCATCTCGGCGACAATCATACTTGCGTAATGTGCCTTCATATTGCATCCCAACTTTCGCCATAACTTTTGTGCTTGCTTTGTTTTCAACATCCGCAAAGGCTTCAATTCTTTCAAAGCCAATTTCAAATAAGTGGTTGATGACTGCCTTCACGCCTTCGCTCATATATCCTTTGTTGCGATAATTTGCATTTAATTGCCACACAAGGTCAGCCATTCGGCGATAATCATCTTGCTTATAAACACTAATTCTGCCAATCATCTTGTTTTCGCTTTTTAAAACAACAGCCCAAATAAAAAACAATTATATGAATATAAATAAATTAATTAATTTTGATAAAATGACAAAAAATGCTAAAATAATTAAAGGAAAAGTATTAAAATGTTGGATTATGAAAAAAGATATGAAAATTTATTAATTGCTGGTATTGATGAGGCGGGAAGAGGTCCTTTAGCTGGACCTGTTGTTTGTGCTTGTGTTATAATGCCACTTGAAGAAGATAAGATAATTGAAGGTATTGATGACAGCAAGAAATTATCACCTAAAAAACGTGAAATGCTATATGAAAAGATAAAAAAAACAGCACTTGCTTATTCTATAGTTGAAATTGATGAAAAAACTATTGACCTAATAAACATCTTAAATGCAACAAAACTAGGCATGAAAAAAGCGTTAGAAAGTTTAGAAATTTTGCCAGATATAGTTCTTATAGATGCTGTAAAAATTGATACTTTAGTAAAGCAGGAGAATATAATTAAAGGTGATACTTTAAGTTATAATATTGCCGCTGCTTCAATATTAGCAAAAGTCTATAGAGATAGACTCATGTGCGAATTAGACGCAAAATATCCACAATATAATTTTGCAAAACATAAAGGCTATGGAACGAAAGAGCATTTACTCTTATTGAAAAAATTTGGAAAATGTCCACTCCATAGAGATAGTTTTATAAAAAAAATTATTTAACAAATTAATACTTGAAAAATCAGTATTTTTTTGTTAAACTATTATAGCAATGTTTTTAAATAAATAATTAAGTAAATAAAAGAAGGGTAAAATGAAATCAATATATAAATACTATAAAGAAAGACTGATTGAAATAAGCGGAAAAAATCGAAGTTTATATTCAAAAAATTTAAGCAAAAAATATGCGTATGATATTGGAGCAATTATAAGTGATGATAAAAAGGAATTTGATGATTTCTTTACTTTTTTGTGGAAAGGGAAAAGAAGTAGTTATCCACTTATTAGAAAGGACATAAAAGATAGAATCTTTAAAAATTTCAATTTAGAAGATAAAATTAAAGCAAATTTTGCTGATATGAAATCTTTAAAGGCAGATGAAAAACGTAATGAAAACTTGCGTAGAGAAAGACTTAAAAGAGAAGAAATAAAAAAGACTATATCTGCTCAAGTGACTCGTTTAAAATCATTAAAAAGAGAGGTTGAGGAGTTTGCAAAAGAAACTGGTCGATATGAAATGTTTGTCGGATATCCTTTTGTCACGGGCTATATTAATAAAGATTTGCAAATTAAAGCACCTTTAATATTATTTCCAGTGGTCATTAATATTGAAGATGATACGACAGTTTCATTTGAGATTAAAAATGATGAATTTGTGCAATTTAATAAAGTTTTAATGCTTGCATATGCAAAAGAGCATCGTTTAAATTGTGATGGTCTTATTATGGAATTTGATAATTTAATTGATTACAAATTGAGAAATATAAATGATGTCGTTGACTATCTTTCTGCATATGGGTTTAAATTTGAATTTGATAAAGATTTTGATAAAGGACTAAAGTCTTTTGATAAGATAGAGGAGCCGACTGCTAAAGATGAAGATTTAAAAATAATCAATAGTTGTGTCATTGGAAGATTCCCACTTGCAAATTCAATTTATAACGACTATTCTTTATTAGAAAAAAGACATCTTTCTTCTGAAGCTCTTGACCAACTTCTTTCAAGCAAACAAAGCAAGAAAAATAAAAAAGTTGATAAAGATGTATTTATAATTAATGATTTAGATTATGCTCAAGAAAGTGCAATTGAAAAATTAAATCAATATGGCAACATGGTAATTTATGGGCCTCCAGGAACAGGTAAATCACAAACTATTGTAAACATCATTTCAGATGCACTTTGTAAAAACAAAAAGGTTTTAGTTGTATCTCAAAAGAAGGCTGCTTTAGAGGTCGTTTTTAACAGATTAAAAAATTTAAACAGCAAATGTATGTTCATTACTGATGCCGAAAAAAACAAAGTGGAATTTTATGAAAGATGTAACAAAATGCACCAAACTGTTATCAGCGGGGGAGTAAGTGACGAAGAAGAAAAATTAAAAGAGTATGAAGTCACTCAAGAAAATTTGGAGAGCGAAATAAACGAACTTCAAATTATATCAGATACTCTCTTTACAAAAACTCCTTTTGGGTTAAGTTTACAAGAAATATACACAAACTCGGCTAAAATAGGTAAAAACAGTTTTGATTATACTCTTTATAAACTTATGCTTAAAAATCATGACCTAATGAAAATGGATTATAAACGGCTTTATTCTACATTAAGAGTTATTAAAGAGAAAAATAAGAGCAATCTTTATTATCGTTACATAGAAATGAAGAAAAACAATCCGCTTATTGACCACATTAAATCAGATGTCGATATTCATGTTATCAACCAAATGAAAACTTATCTAAATGGTCTTATTCAAAAAACTATTATTCCATTTGATACGGCAAAACATGAGCATTCAAGACAACTCATGGTTTATATGGTTGAAAACGACGTAGAAGATAAGAAAAAATTAAGACCTCTCGTTCAAATGATTTCTAAAGTGGAATATCCAAAACTACATAGAACGTTAAATTTTTCAAAGGTTGTTTTTCCTTTATATCCATTTGTTAAACATAATCTCAATAAAAAGGAAAGAGAAATTTCAGAGCGTTTTGATAATACTTTGGAGGCAATTCAAAGTTACATTGGTGACTATAAATTACTTGAAAAGGTGCTTGATAGAAAAGGCTATCTCATGACAATAGATAACATTGTAAATGGCAATAATGTCTTTTTAAAACTTCTGCTTAATGCACTTAATGATTATGTTGAAATTAGAGATGTCAATGTTTCATTGCAAGGGCTTTCTGATGATGAAAAAGTAATTTTAAACTTTGCATATGCTAATTCAAACAATGCAAAACAGTTTAGAGAAATAGTAGATAAGTTGCTAGAAATAAGAGTTTATCATGAGGCTGTAACTTATGAAGAGAGATATAAAGATAAATTATCTAAAATAATTGATTTTGAAAATATAAGAAATCGCATTTTGTCTTTGAAGGAAGATGAAAAACGTATTTCAAATGAAATATGCATTAACAAATTCAAATCCGAATACATTGACCATTTTAAAAATGATGACGATAATAAGAATTATCTTTATCAAATCACAAAACAACAGGGACTTTTGCCTATTAGAAAAATGATGGAACTTTATGGAGATTATTTGTTAAAATTGTTCCCATGCTGGCTTTTATCTCCTGAAGGCGTTTCAACAATTTTCCCGCTTAAGAAAAATATGTTTGATATTATTTTATTTGATGAGGCAAGTCAAGTCTTTATTGAAAATACTTTGCCGACTATATATAGAGGAAAACATATCGTTGTTGCGGGGGACTCGAAACAGTTAAGACCAACGGCGACATTTATGAAACGATATTTAGGTAACGATAGCGATGAAGACATGGACCTTGCCACCGCAGCAGCACTTGAAGTTGAAAGTCTTTTAGATC
>CALWCW010000077.1 GCA_944376495.1 uncultured Clostridia bacterium
ACCAAAATGAACTCCTGCTTCTAGAAGTTGTTTCATTGAAATAACTGACATTTTAATTTCCTCCTTTTGTTTTTGTCCTTCCTTATAATTTTCTAGCTCCAAGTTGCGACCTCAGAATTTTTAATTAATTCTTTATCTTTTTATTAATATAGTTTACAATAAAAAGTATTTTAGGCAACTGCAACTGAATATATTATAAGTGCTTATTGTCCAATGACTTAAAAAGTATATCATATATTTTCCAAATAGTCAATAAATAATAGAAAATTTTAAAATAAAAATATTAATATTATAACTAACCACTTTATAAACCTTTATATAATTAAAATCAACAAAAAACACCTATCAAATTAGGTGTTAATTTGTAATTTAGATTATTTTATATGTTTCTTTTTCTTATTTTTGTATATTGTTGCCCAGTATGATGGTAGCAAACATTGAGATGTATAGAAAGTTACTAAAACAGAAATCATAATTCCTAATGCAACTTCTCTTACAACTTCAACCGCTATAACAGCAAAGAAGAAAGAAATTAAAAGAAGAAATACATATATAATAGTTTTGTTCATTGTTAATTCTTTAACAGTTAAATCTGCCATTTCACTATTTTTCTTTTTCTCATATTTGCCTGCTTTTAAGTTTTCTTTAACTTTAGTAAAATAGAATAAAACATTAAATATGCTTATAAAGAATGTTACAAGTAGAATTATACCAATTGACATGTTGACAGTTAATCTACATATAGCAATCATGCCTAATGTTAAGAAAATATCAAAAGCAACATTAAGAAGAGCGACAACACTCGCCGATGTATTATATCTTAATGATAAATAAATTATAGCAACAATTAGGGCAAATACTATAGCTGCAACAAT
This sequence comes from uncultured Clostridia bacterium, assembly GCA_944376495.1. GTDB lineage: Bacteria > Bacillota > Clostridia > Christensenellales > UBA1242 > Caccovivens. Next base: position 876 of record CALWCW010000077.1, read on the forward strand.
ACCTATAACCCAATCAAAAGAGTAATTTGGTAAAACATCGTCGAATGAAGAAACAGCTAATTCATAATTTTCATAACCAAATGTAGAAATTATTTCATCTCTAACTTTTTGATTTATTTCCTCTGCGTTTTCATAGTTATTTTGATATACGACTTCTAATGCTTGTCCTGCATAAACATCATAATCATAAATACTCATGCTGGTTTGTCTATATGAAATTACTGACAATCCATTTTCGTTCAAAACTGTTTCTATCTTATTTTGAAATTCATCATAAGCTCGTTTTACGGTTAAGTCATATTGAACAACATTGTCATCCTCAATTATTGCTTCATTGTTTGCATAAACTTTAAAAGTTACACCACCTTTAAAGTCAACTCCTAAATTAAAGCCAATAGTTGAAATTAAAACAATACCTACAATCAATATTAAAATAGGGACTATTAAAAAGTATAAGAAATTTTTAGAATAACTAAATCTTGAATTTAAAATTTTCTTTTCTAAAGATACTTTTTTATTCATTATTGTCACCTCCTTTAATAGAGTTGACTTCATCTTTATTTTGTTGCTCCATATCATTCTCATCTATTACAATTTCATTTTCAATGTTGCTTTCAACTTGTGTTAATGCTATATCATCATCTTTTATTTCTTTTACACCTGTTTCCCTATATAGATGTAATCTTTTAGCTTTTGTGCTGTTTATTGGAAGATAAATATTAACAAAATATCTAGTCATAACTAAAGAAGAGAACATTGAAAGCAATGCGCCTAAAATTAGGATTATTCCAAAACATTTTAAAGATGCTGGTGCGAAAATCCAAATAAATATTGCTGTTAATATTAACAAAAAGTGACTATCTAATATAGGCCAAAGTGCTTTTCTAAAACCACCTTTGCAAGCAAGATGAATTTTCTTACCGATTGCATATTCTTGTTTTATTTTTTCAAAAATATAAATATTTGATATAAATACTAAAACAATGGTTAATAAAACACTAAATACTCCTGTAAGATTTAATACAATTAATGGAATAGCTTGCATAAAGAATATTTCTAATATTAAGAAGAAAATGATTGATAGACTTCCAAGTAGTCCTAAATCACCATATCTAACAATCATAAAAATTAAACCTAACACAAACACAATAAATATAGAAATATAAATTAAAGAAAGCGCATCTTCACCAAGTGATGGAGAAATATTCCCCCAATCCTTTAATTCCATTCTTACATCTAATGAACCTGCAATAATAGAATATGCAAGTGTTCTTGCATCATCTGCAGATGATATAGTGTAACTGCCACTTGAACTAGCAGTTAAAAGAGTTGTATTATTTAAATTGCTTATACTTACTTCGGCAAATAAATTATTAGCATTAACCTCTTCTAAATAAACATAAGCGGTTGTTGTAGAGGTTTGATTTGCATAATTTTTTAATGTTTCTAAATCTTGCAATCCTTTATCGTTAAACTCTATTGTTACACCATAAACTGAATTATCATAGTCATAATCAAGTCGAGCCGTTTTTATACCATCACTTGAAATATAAGTCGTTGTTTCAGTAACAGAATCAGAAATTTGTTCTAGTGTAATAAATAATGATTTTTCATCTTCAAGATAAGTAAAGGTTTCATCAAATTCTTGATTCCCAACAATTTCCAATCTTATTTTGTCATCACCTTGTCTTACAACTTTAAATTCTTCATACCCTTCAGTTGATAAGATTGATTGAATTTTTGTCAATGAATTGTCAATAGCCTCATCAACGTCAACCTTACTTCCATTTGGTAATGTGCAATCATAAAGAGCTACTGTTCCACCACGCAAATCCATTCCTTTTTCAATAGAAAAAAGAAAACCATTATATACATCAGTTGATGTTGGTATATTAAAAGGCAAAATACATAAAAGTATGCCTAAAATAGCAATTATAACCAAAAATACAAATTTGACAATCGAGTTTTTTCTTAACATTTAATTCCCCATAATCTTTAATTTTTTATCTAAATTTTATTAATTTTTATTTCTTATTAAACATTTACTTTTATATTATAAAGAATTAAGGAATTGTTGTCAAATGTTTTTAAGCCTTTGTTACTTTTTTTTAATGTTTACACATATTATTCCACAAATAGCTCCAATGATAGCACCAAAAACAATATCAGTTAACAATGTTACATCAAAACTAAAACTGCCAGCCAATATTGAAAAAACTAAAAAGGCTAAAAAAGTGTAAATAAAACCTATTAAAAGACCGCTTACTAGTCCCAATTCCTTTGACTTTTTAAGTCCTATAAATACACCTAAAAAAATGCTAACACCTTTAATTATTTGATTAACTGGTGAAATAATCGTATCAGGTATATTGGTAAATTTTAATAAAAAAGCAAAAATTAAAACAAGTATTAACGATACGCATAAAGCAATTAATGTTCCTTTAGCAATACTTCCCACAATAGGCGAAGTATTTTTTTCTTTCATAGTTTTTGCTCTAGCTTTCATTTTCATAATTGACTCCTTTTATAAAAAATATACTTAAAAAAGCAATTTTCTAAAATAAGTTATGATTATAAATTAAAAAAAATAACTATTCTATTTACTAAATAATGAAAGCATACTTAATGATTTAAAATTTTTTATAAGAAATAAAAAAGATGATAAATTAATTATCACCTTTTTGCGTTATGTTTAAGTTTAAATATTAATTTTTCTTACTTTTCTTTTTTCCATGAATTTGCTCTTCAATATCTTTAATTGAACTATCTGTTTTATTGTCCTGAACTTCTTGTATTGCTTCTTCTTTCACATTTCCTTCAGTTTTTTCTTCAGCTAATGTTTCAGTTTTATCATTTTCTTTTTTATTTTCTTCTACTTGTTCAACATTAGTTTGAGAAGATACATCATCTTTTTTTACTTCTTCGTCTTTTATAACTGAATAAATTGCATAGGCATCTATCGAAATATATCCTTTATCTTTATTGCCAGTTTCTAAAGTAACAATTTTTCTATCTCCATCCAATTGCAAATCAACAATAGTTCCATAAATTCCGCTATGAGTTAATATCTTATCTCCTCTTTTTAAAGAATTTGTTTGCTCAAGCATACGTTGATTTTCTTTTTTATTACGAGCAGAAACTAAAATAGGATATATTATAATCAACAAAACAATCAAAACAATCAAAATAATTTGTGTTGCGTCCATAAAAACCTCCTTTTATTTATTGACTTAATAGAAAATAATTAAACATTTAAAATAATTTCAATTAAATTTCTAAAAACAAGTCTAACATAATTATATTAAAAAACAAAATAAATTTAATTAAATTTTCTTATTTTTTACTTCATTTTTTAATCTATTGATAAAATCTGACACATTTAGCCCAGAAACATTTTCATTTTTTCTTCCACGAATTGAAATTGTTTTATTATTTTCTTCTTCATCACCAACAATTATTAAATAAGGGATTTTCATTGAAAGAGCTTCTCTTATTTTATATCCAATTTTTTCATTTCTTAAATCTGCTTCTACTCTAAATCCTTCATTAAATAATTGATTTTTTATTTCCAAAGCATAATCATTATTTCTTTCAGTTAAAGATAAAACTCGCACTTGTTCAGGAGCCAACCATAAAGGAAAAGCGCCAGCAAAGTTTTCTATTAAAAGTCCTATAAATCTATCAATTGAACCATAAATACCCCTATGAATCATAATAGGTCTATGTTTTTCACCATCTTCTCCAGTATATTCGAGCTCAAAACGTTGTGGCAGTTGAAAATCAAGTTGAATTGTCCCGCACTGCCATGTCCTACCCAAAGCATCTATTAAATGGAAATCAATTTTAGGGCCATAAAATGCTCCATCTCCCTCATTGATAATATAATCTATATTCAATTCATCTAAAGCCTTTTTAAGTCCCTCTGTTGCAAGTTCCCAATCTTCATCACTACCCATGCTATTTTCTGGTCTAGTAGATAACTCAACATGATAATTAAATCCAAAAACCTTATAAACTTTATCTATTAGTTCAACAACACCCTTAATCTCATCTTTAATTTGACTTGGCATCATAAATATATGTGCGTCATCTTGAGTAAAAGTTCGAACTCTTAAAAGACCACCAAGTTCACCAGACTTTTCATATCTATGAACAATACCAAGTTCGCCTAGCCTTAAAGGTAAATCACGATATGAATGTGGTTCATTTTTATAAACTAAAATTCCACCGGGACAATTCATTGGTTTTATTGCATAAGTTTCATTATCAATAGTTGAAATATACATATTTTCTTTGTAATGATCCCAATGTCCTGATACTTCCCAAAGATGACGATTGAGCATGATTGGCGTCATAATTTCTTTATAACCTGCTTCCCTATGAATTTCTCTCCAATACTCAATCAAAAGGTTGCGAATTATCATTCCATTTGGTAAATAAAAAGGAAATCCAGGGCCTTCAGGAGAAATCATAAATAATTTTAACTCCTTTCCAAGTTTGCGATTGTCACGTTTTTTGGCTTCTTCAAGCATATTTATATGTTCTGCTAACTCTTTTTTAGTTTTAAAAGCCCATACATATACTCTTTGAAGCATTTTATTTTTTTCGTTTCCTCTCCAATAAGCACCATTTACACTATGAATATTAAATCCAAAATTTTGCAAATTTCGACTACTTTCAACATGAGGACCTCTACATAAATCATAAAAGTCATCACCTGTATAATAGATTGAAATTTCTTCATCATTAGGAAGTTCATTTATTAATTCTGTTTTATATTCATTATTTGCAAAAAGTTTTAAAGCCTCATCTTTAGTTACAACTTTTTTTGTAAAATTTTCACCTTTATTTAATATTTCTTTCATCTTTTTTTCAATTTTATCATATTCATCTGGTGTAATTGAATGAGCCAAATCAATATCATAATAAAATCCGTCCTCTATAGCAGGTCCGATTGTTAGTTTAGTTTCAGGATATAACTGCGTTAATGCCTTTGCTAAAATATGCGCTAATGAATGTCTAGCTTTTTCTAAATCTTTATCAATAATTTTTTTAATTTCCATTAAATCTCTCCTTTTAAAATTAGAAGTCGTTGCGTTTTTATTATTTTCATAAAAAATCGCCCTTAAAACTTAAGGACGATTAAAAACCGCGGTTCCACCTTAATTGCTTAAAGCCACTCAATTTAAACTTATCATCATAGCAGTGGTTTCATCACATTTTAGTCAAGATTTTTCACCAACCAATCTTTCTCTGTGCACATCAAATGGTCTTACTTGTCTGCCACTCCAAGTATCATTCATATTTTATCATATTATAATTTTTTTGTCAATAAATTATGTTTAATTTAATTGAAATTTTTTAATATTTTGCATATTTGAAGAATTTATTGTTACTCTTTCTTTAAAAATCTTTTCTAAAAGATTAATTGCATTACTAGTTTCATTAAAATATAAATTAATTTTTTGTGGCGATAAATCAATAATAGAAGAAACAACACTCTCTTCATTTAAAAGATTTGTGTTAAATTTTTTATCACCTAAAAATATTCTATATCCCCCTTCTTCTTTAACTACACTAACCTCATCTTCACAAATATCTAAATTATCTACTAAAAATTTTAATAAATCGACAAAACTTTCTTGTGAAAGAAAATAATCTTTATTATCATTAGATAAAGAAACAAGCTCTCTCCATTTCTCTTGCAATGATTTCAATTTAAAACGGTAAAAAGATTCTATATATAAATCTGTATCAAACAAAATATTTTTCTTAACAATGTATTTATCTGTTTCCTTATCAAAATTTAATAATGCTTTCTTATATGCACATATTCCAATTTTATCATAATCTGGTATTGAAAGATGTTTTTCTAGATATTCCATTTTAAAATCATTACAAATGATTTCTATTATATAATTAGATAAAATAGTTTTAACCTTTTCTTCATATTGTCCTTTAACCGCAATTAGAATATAGATGTAACCATTTTCTTCATGTGAAGTTACAACTCCCTTATCATCTCTAATAAATTTACTTAAGGTTCTATAAATTCTTTTTGCTTTATCAATATTTTCTATATTTAGGTTTAGAGAAAACTCCCACATAATAACTCCTTACAAGCATATTCTATGCAAGCTTACAAAAAATACACTCATAAATTCAAAATTTTAAAGTAAATAATTTGACAAATAGGTAAAAAATAAAGATAATACTAATATAAGAGGTAAAAAATGAAAAAGTCTATTAAAGTATTATTGTTTATTTTTATTTTATGTCCTATAATTCTTCTTTCTGCTTGCACATCTCCTCCTACTTATCTTATTACAGCCCTTCCAAGCGATATGCGTCTTGGAAAAGTTGTCGGTTCATATAATAATGAACAACTTGCAGAAGGAACTACTATTACTTTAACAGCAAACGAGAGCAATAGTCAATCAAATCCGTTCATTTGTTGGATAAAAGATTATAAAACTGTTGTTTCAAACGAAAAAGAATTGTCCTTAACCTATGGACAAAGCACAACTGGACATTATACAGCAGTTTTTGAAGAAACTAACTTGTCAAATATGATGTTTGCATCTTTAAATAATATTTCTTTTAATCCTGAAGGTTATCAATCTATTGATTGGACAATTAGTTATGCAAGAACAACGAGTGGTAGCAGTTACACAGACCTTGAAACTGGATCGTTTGCTCCAGGAGAATTTGACACAAACAATCAATCCATAATTTATTTTGGTAGTGCCGGTGCAAATTATGAATATTCTATACAAGTAAATCTTACTTTAACAACTGCAACCGGTGCAACAACTGAATATAACGTTAGTTTCCATGATTTATTAACAAAAAATATCTTTGATGAAAACGGAAGCGCTACAATTACAGAATATATTGAATATTTTAATGCTGATTTATCTATAAAATTTCAAAAATTAAACTCATCTTTATATGAACTAGAGTAAATAATACAAATAAAAGACGTTTTTAAACGTCTTTTATTTTAATCTTTTTTATTTACTTTTCTATTTCGTTATCTTCCCAAATGGTCCATTGACCTTTATGCCAATCTCCGCTCCAAGTGCCTGAACCTGCGTATTTAAAGTCATCAAAATCTGGTGCTTTTAATATTGAACTTTGAGGATTTTCCTTAATATATTCATTTACTGCTGTCCAATTTGGCGAAATTCCACAATTTAACTTTGTTATTGGAACTAAAGCAGTTTTATTGTATTCCTCTATATTTTCTATGGCTCCTCTCCTCATCTTTTCATAAATGATTTTTAGTTGCTCATCTTGTCCTGAATATTTAGTATTAACCTCAATATCATTTAGGACTGCATAACCTTCCTTTCGATTAATATATAAAATTGAATATGCGACAATCTCGTCTTTATCATTTCGGACAACAACAGGTTGCATATTCTATTCTTTCTAAACTTGAACAATAACAAAATGCTTTATCTTTGATTTTTTTCACACCTTGAGGCACTTTTATTTCTTTTAAATTTGAACAACCAGTATATTAAAAAAACAAAAGAAGGGTTATCCCTTCTTTCGCTTACATGAAAACTATTTTCCACAATTTTTTGCAGATGAGCTTGATTTAGAGCCACATCCTTTTGCTTCGTTAGATGCCTCTACATTCTTTGATGATTTTGACATCTTTCCTTTTTGAGCATTCTTGCCCATTTTGGAATTTTTACCAAACATAGTTTTCACCTCCTATTATCAAGGTTTTCACCTTGTAATAACATTATGGTTTAATTTACTATATTTTATTCATAAAATAAAAGCACAATCAAATAATTTTACAAATATTTTACATAAAATAAATCGCCTATAACAAAAGGCGATTTAAATTAAATTATTTTGATGCTTTTGAAGTTGATTTTCCTGCAGCCTTACCTGTTGAAGTAGTCTTTTTTGCTGTTTGTTTTGCTTTTTCTTCTTTTTGAGCATCTTCTAAAAGATCGTAATATTTATCAAAAACAGCAATAGCGACTTCTTCATCTTCTTCAACTTTAATTACAGAATTTCCTTCGCTATCAGTATCAACCAAGAAAACAATAGCTTCGTCATCTTCAATACCTTCAATTTTGTCTGAAGGTTTTAAAACACAATATAATCTTTTTTCTTTTTTAACCTCATGTGGAATAACAGCAACTTGTTCAAAAGTCATTTGTTTTCCATTTTCGTCCATTAAAACGATTGGGTCTTTATTGTCTGGGTCAAACAAAACATCAAGTAAATCTATTTGTCTAACCTCTCCAGCATTTGTTTCTTTATTATCCATTTTTTATATCTCCTTTTTAATGATTATTCATAAATGTCTGCAAAATTATTTGGGCAGCTATTTTATCGATAAGTTCCTTTCGCTTTTCCCTTCGAACTCCACTTGAAATCAGAATTTCTTCTGCTTCAGCCGAGGTTAAGCGCTCATCAATAAAATGAACCTTGACACATGAAAGTTGCTTAAGTTTTTCGCCAAATTGACGATGTTTTTTTGCCCTATCTCCTTCTGTTCCGTCCATATTTATTGGAAGCCCCATAGCCACCTCATCAACATCATAATCTTTAATAATTTTATTTAGATGATTCAGAGCGTCTTCTTCTCCAATATTTTTATAGACTTCAAATGGACTTGCAATTATACACATTGCGTCAGTTAATGCAATACCTATTCTTTTATCGCCGTAATCAACTCCCATTTTTCTATGCATTTGCACAACATCTCCACTTAAAGTATATAATAATAAAAATTTTAAGTCAAATAAAAATGAACAATTGATAAAAAACATTTAATTTATAAATTTTAATAAATCTAAACTATCTTCTGATATAAGAATTTCGTTCCAAAATAATTTATTTTCATAATGAGCATCGTCTGGATTGAAGCAAATTGTTTTAACCTTTGTTTTGTAAACGTCCTCATCATTTGAACCATTTCCTATAAACAAAACTTCGTCGGGACTTAAATTATATTCTTTTAACAATTCGTTAACATAAAAACTTTTATCTTCAACAGTCAACTTTGTAAATTCTATATCTTCAACAATATTGTTCTTATCAAAAATTAAATTATCCGCCTCAATATGTTCAATATAATTTTTTAAATCACCCAAACTAGCCTCTATAACATTTTTTATACCACCCGAAAAGATATAAACTTTAATGTTTCTATTTTGAAGTTCATTCAACAATTTATCTAAATTATTTATAAGAGGAGTTTCTTTTGCTATTGTATTTATTAATTCTTTTGAAACCCCTTCCCTTCTATAAACTCCAATAACTAATTTTGCCCATTCTTCATAAGTTATTTGTTTATTCTTATATAAATTATACAATCGTTCGTCTTCTTCTTTACAACCTATTTTATCCCAAATTCTTGCCCAACTATTAGAAAGTTTTGAAGGTTTATTTAAAGTTCCATCAAAATCAAATATTATTAATTTTGTTTTCATTTGTTTCTCCTTTTTTGGCTATAAATAGATTATTTACATTCATAAAGATTGTTTCCAATGCTTACTGAAGCAATTAATGGAACTTGTAATTTGACCACATTTTCCATGTTTTCTTTTACTAGTTTTAAAACTTTATCTTCTCCTCCAGGGAAAGTATCAATGATTAATTCGTCATGAATTTGAAGAATTAATTGACTTTTTAAGTTTTCGTCTTTTAAAGCCTTATAAACTTTTATCATAGCAAGTTTTATAATATCAGAGGCAGTTCCTTGCAAAGGCATATTCATAGCAACACGTTCTCCAAAAGACCTTAAATTATATTTTGAAGAAGAAATTTCGGGTATTTTTCTAATTCTACCAAATTTTGTTTTTGCAAAGCCGTGTTCTTTTGCAAATCTAACGTTATTATCCATAAACTCTTTTACTTTTGGATAACGACTAAAATAAGAATCTATATAATCTTTTGCCATTTTACGACTGCTTTTTATATTTTGAGAAAGACCATAATCACTTATTCCATAGATAATACCAAAATTTATAGCCTTTGCATCTCTTCTTTGATTTTGAGTAACCTTATCAATATCTACTCCAAAAATTTGTGATGCTGTAATTTTGTGTATATCAACTCCCTTTTTATAGGCTTCAATGAGCCCTTCTTCGCCAGACATATCAGCAAGTAATCTTAATTCAATTTGACTATAATCTGTCGAAATTATTTCCCCATTTTCAAATTTTGAAATAAAAATCTTTCTTAAATTTTTACCTTCATCATCTCTTGTCGGTATATTTTGTAAATTAGGTTCACTGCTTGATAACCTTCCCGTGCTTGTCAACGTTTGATTAAATGTTGTATGGATTATACTGCCATTAGTTAAACAAATGTTTTTATAGACTTCAATATATGTGTTGATTAGTTTAAAATATTTTCTATATAGTAAAATATTATCAACAATTGGAATGTATCTTAATTCATCTAAAACATCTGCACTAGTTGATTGTTTTTTATTGTTATATGCCTGAATCCCAAGTTTTTCAAACAATATATGTGCCACTTGCTTTGGTGAATTAATATTGAATTCTTCACCTGCTTCAAAATAAATATCTTTTGTTAACTTATCAATTTTTTCTTTAAACTCTTTGCTGATAACATCAAGTTTATCTTCATTTATTTTGAACCCTAACTCTTCCATATCAAACAAAATATCTATCAAAGGTTTTTCTATTTCTTTATATACAAATTCTAGACCATTTTCTTCAATCTTTTTTTGATAGTCTTTCATATAATTTTCATACTCTTGAATAGGAATTTCAAAGTCTATTTTATTACCTGCTTCTAAAACATATCTTGCAACAGTTAAATCAAAAAAGTTTTCAAGTTTTATTCCTAATTTTGCTAGTTTATGTTTATCCTCTTTTGCACTCATAGTTATTTTTAAAATATTTTTATTTTCAAAAATAGTCTTTAAATCTTGACAAACTTCCTCTACTTTTAAGTTTGGGTTGAACATATCAAAATTTGCATTTAAATAATATATTTTATCATTAAATAAAAATTGTAATTTTTTTAAATCATAACAAAATATTTTATTATTTGCTTGCAAAATATCTTTTAATATTTCGTTTGTAAGTTGTATTTTTTCTATTTTTTCACTAATTTTTATAATTTTTTCATTTGAAAATAAACTTTGATTTTTTAAAAGAGAAGAAAAATCCCATTGTTTAAAAAATTGATACGTTTTTTCATTAAAAGGAAATTCATAACGACAATCTTCAATGTTGAAATCAATTTCACAATCTCTTTTTATGGTTGCTAATTGTTTTGAAATGTATGCCATTTCTTTATCTGACAATAATTTTTCTTTAAGTTTTCCGCTAATATTTTCGATATTATTATAAATCTCATCTACATTTTTGTATTTCTCTAAAAGCGTTAAAGCAGTCTTTTCACCAATTCCTCTAACTCCTGGTATATTATCTGAACTGTCTCCCATTAATCCTTTTAAATCAATTATCTGATAAGGTTTTAAATTAAATAACTCAAGCAAACGTTTTTCATCTACTTTGTCTAATTCGGTCACACCTTTTTTTGTTAACCAAACAGAAGTTTCATCATCAATAAGTTGTAAAAGGTCACGATCTCCAGACAAAATTATTTTTTCTCCTTTATATAATTTTGTCACAGTTCCTATAATATCATCAGCCTCAATTCCTCCCAATTCAAACGTTTTTATATTCATTGTTTTTAACATTTCTTTAATTACAGGAAATTGAGAAATAAGTTCAGGTGGAGTTGCCTTCCTTTGCATTTTATATTCACTATAAATGTCGTTTCTAAATGTTTTTCTAGCATGGTCAAATGCTACTAAAATATACGAAGGATTTTCTTGTTGAATTAATTTAATAAGTATATTTGCAAACCCAAACACAGCGCCCGATGGATTACCTTCATGATTAGATAAAAAAGGAAGAGCATAAAATGCTCTATTTGCAAGACTATTTCCGTCAACTATTAATAACTTATTCATAACATCTTACCAATTAAAATTTTATTAATTTAAATAAATAATTTTATTGCACCAAATATTGCTTGAGTTCCTTCTGGATTTCCATTTATTCCAAAAAGAGACCTAAATGAATCTGGAATTGCAAGCGTAAATATTAAAACAATAACCATTACAACTAAAATTATAAAAAGAACAGTTTTTAATGGATTTCCAAAGAAATTTATAGCGGCATAAGCAAGAGCAATAACTAAACCACCATATACTGCAACATAATTTAATGCTAGACTTACATTTTCAAGTCCTACTATATTTACATAACACAAAAAACCTACAAATATAATAGTTATAACTGATAGTATAAAATATAATATAGATTTCATAATTCTACTCCTAAATTTATTTTACCACAAAAAATAAGATTTTACAAATAAAAAATGATACTATAATTATTTATTTAAATCAATATCATCAAGTCCACTCTCAAAAGAAATCATTTTTTCTTTCTTTAACTTTGATTTTTTGATTTTTTCATCATATTTTTGTTTATTTTTCAAAGGTTTTATTTTCTTTTTCTTTTGTGATTTCTCATTTTGTTTTGATTTTTTTGTTTCCTTCTTTTTGAGTTTCTTTTCTTTTTTAGCCCTTTTCTTGACTAAACGCTTTGGTATTGTTCCATCATCAGGCATATTTTGCATTAAATTGTCTGGATTTGCTAACAAATCCTTACAAAGTTTTAAACTTTTCCCCATATATAATCCATCAGCAACACGTTCATCTAAAGATATACCTAAAGTTAAGAATTTTCCCAATTTTAACTCTTTATTATTTTCAACATATGGCTCTACTTGCTCCTTTCCCATAGATATAAACATAGTAGTAGTTCCAAAATTATAAAGATGATGATATATATAACCAAGTTTTATAGATTTTAAATTCGTTAAGAAACAGCTGGTATGAAAAGGACTTGCTTTAATTAAAGATTTTGATAACAATCCATGATGGTCCGCCCAATTTGCTAATTTCATAGCCCATCTAAAAAGAAAGTCAGGAAGTTTTACAAATCTATTTGCAACTTTCGTTGTTTGATGAACTTCATCTTCCTTTAAGTTGAGTGCTATTTCATCATCAACAATTTTTTTTATTTCAGGTAAACTTTCTTTGCCTGTAAAATAAAATTTAAGTGTTACTTGTTCGCCATCATCTTCCAATTTTTTCTTAATATCCATTGATACACTTATGTAATTTCTTTGGTATATTGTACCACGCATTATAAAACGATTAAGTTTTTTTCTAATATACAAAACTCTAACTATAGTTGCAATAATTAAGTGCATATAACTATAATTATTGCCATTTCTTCTTTCTCTTGAAATAAATTCATCCATCTTATCGCAGGGAATTTTTATTGTTGTATAATTGACAGCATCTATTCTTTGTGGCATAAAAAAAGGTTCAGCCTTGTCAATTATATTCATATTTTTTACCTTTTTCCCATCACTTCTTAATCCAAACATTTATTTTTCTCCTCTAAATTTTTTCCTAATTAAATTTTTCTCTTTTCCGTTGTGACTTGGAACGTAATATATTCTATCTTTTAAAGAATCTGGCATATATTGTTGTTTAACATAACCACCATAATCATGCGGATACTTGTATTTACCATGTCCATCACTATTAGTGCTTGGATGATTTTTTAAGTGATTAGGGACTTTGTTATCAGTATAATTAATTGCATCATCTTCGGCTTTATACATGGCTTGAACAACTGAATTAGATTTTTCAGCTTCACATACATATATTATTGCATGAGTTAAAGGAATCATACCTTCAGGCAAGCCTATTTTTTCCATCGAATACATTGCACAAGTAGCAAGCAATAGTGCATTTGAATCAGCCATCCCAACATCTTCTGAAGCATGACATACAAGTCGTCTTGCTATAATCATTGGGTCACATCCAGCTTTTATTAATCTTTGACTATAATACAATGCAGCTTCTACATCGCACCCTCTCAAACTTTTACAAAAAGCCGACAAAAAATCATAATACATATTTTCATCCATTGATAAGGCTTTCTTATCTGTAGATTGTTCTGCTGTCTTTAAATCAACATGTATAGTTTTATCTTTTGACATCGGAGTTGTCATTACGGCAAGTTCTAAAGAATTTAAAGCATTTCTTAAATCTCCACCACTTGCATATGCTATGTAATTTAGTGCATCATCATCACATTTAACAGCGAATTTACCAAGTCCCCTTTCCTCATCTTTTAGGGCTTTATTTAGTGCAGTTATTATATCTTTTGTTATTAAAGGTTTAAATTCAAAAACTCGACATCTTGAAACTATAGCCCTTGTCATAGATGTATATGGATTTTCAG
>CALWCW010000078.1 GCA_944376495.1 uncultured Clostridia bacterium
TCTCTAACGAAGAAACCATGTTTAAATCTAACATAGAAAACCCTGCAGTGTCCGCAATGTAACCATTATTTATTTTAAATAGTTCTACAATTCTTGTAGTTTGTTTTCCTCTTTCAATTTTTTTAGATAAATCACCTATTAAAGCAACATTTTCGGAAAAAATAGAATTTATAATTGAAGATTTTCCAACTGCACTTTGACCAGCGAACGCACATATACCCTCAATAGAGTCAATAATTTGTTCAACATCGTTTTCTTTCGCAGAGGCTAATAAAATTTTATAAAATTTATAATCTTTTTTAACACTATCAATAAATTCATCATCTGCAATTTCTTTTTTATTAATAACAATCAATGGTTCGACATCATTTAAAGCACAATATATTAACATTTTATCTACAAGAACAAAATCAGGTTTAGGAATAGGAGAAATAACAATAAATAACTTTTTTAAATTTGCAAGCGGTGGTCTTATAAAGAGATTTTTTCTAGGATAAACTCTTATAATGCTTTTTTCAAACTCGACAAAGTCGCCAACAAAAACTCCACCCATTTTTGTCTTTCCGCTTGGGTGCAAAGTAAAAATCTTGTCGTTACATTCAATTGTAAACAAATTAGCATTCTTTTTTAAAACTATACCTTTCATCCTTTTCCTTTTATCAAATTAAAGAATAATTAAAATAATTAATATAATTAATTTATTATTTTATTTGATGATAAAATTTAAAAAAATATTAATTATTTAATTATTAATAAATAAAATAAACTTTTATTATTATTTTTATTTTTTCAAATTAAATTTTTTGTTGTTTTTTAAAATTTTATTTCGTAGTTGCCCACAAGCACCCTCAATATCCTCTCCCATTGTCCTTCGGATTGTTGCTGAAATTCCCTGTTTTTTAAGTTTTTCAACAAAATTTTCTGCAAACAATCTAGAAGTTCCTTGTAAATTTCTTTCTTTGACCTCATTTAAGATTATGACATTGACATGACAAAGAAACCCTTTTAAAAGTCTTGCTAAATTTTGAAAATCTTCATCTCTATCATTGACGCCCTTTATCAAAGTGTATTCAAAATAGATTTTTCTTCCCGTCACCTCATAATAGTCTTTACAAGCCTTTATAATCCCTTGTATTTTATAGCGGTTGGCAATAGGCATTATTTCTGCTCTTTTTTCATCAGTTGTTGCGTGTAGTGAAATGGAAAGAGTTATATTCAAATTCTCCTCTTTAAGTTTTTCAATTTTATCTACAAGTCCGCAAGTTGAAAGCGAAATATTCCTTTCACTAATATTGAATCCACGAGAAGAAGAAATCAATTTTATAAATTTCAAGACATTATCATAATTATCAAGAGGCTCGCCACTGCCCATTAAAACTATATTAGTAAGTTTACGCTCTTTACGACTGCCTCCAATCTCTTTATTAATCAAAATGGCTTGTCCTAAAATTTCACCCGCTGATAAATTTCTAGCAAGACCATTTAAAGAACTTGCACAAAACTTGCAACCCATTCGGCACCCCACTTGAGTTGACAAACAGGCGGTAAAACCATACTTATATTTCATAAGCACACACTCTACAATATTTCCGTCATAAAATTCAACAATAAACTTTTGAGTGCCGTCCTTACTGACTAGTTTTTGAGTAATTTTATATTTAGGATAATAAGGTTCAATTATATCTTTTAAAGCCTTTGGCAAATTTGAAACGTCTTCAAGAGTTTTACCGCTATAAACTGCGTCAAAAAACTGCTCACCTCTAAATGCAGGCAACCCCATTTTTTTTGCAAATAAAACAAATTCATCAAAAGTAAAATCACTCAACATCATAAAACTTTTTCACCTAAAATATTGTTATGTCCATTAATAAAATCTCGACCTTGCACCATTTTACCAGACGGTGCTTGACATGTCAAAATTTCGACTGCTCCGTCAGCACATCCAATTATAAAAGCCTTTTTATAATTTAAAATCGTATTTGGCTGACAAGAAAATTGACCGCTAACATCTTGAACTTTTCCGATTTTAATTATTCTATCATTAAGTACTATAAAACATCCAACCTCTTCACTCAATGCCCGAGTTTTATTGACAATATTATTCGCTTGTAATGAAAAGTCCAGTTTTCCATCTTCCTTATTAAACTTGTGAGTAAAGGTTGCGTCGTCATGATTTTGGGGAGTAAATTTAATAGTTCTATTTTCAATCTGCTTTATAACCTCTACTATCATTTCACCGCCTAAAGACGCAAGCCTTTGCTCAAGTTCTTTATAATACTGCCCATTTATATCAACAGTCTTTTGCAAAATTATATCTCCACTATCAACTTCTTTTGCAACTTTCATAATAGTAACACCCGTTTGTAAATCACCATTCATTATCGCAGTTTGAATTGGCGATGGACCTCTATATTTTGGAAGAAGCGAAGGATGAACATTAATAGTCAACTTAAAATCGAGGAAATCTTGTGGGAGAATTTGACCAAATGAGGCAACAACAGCCAAATCATAATCAATTTTTTTTATTTCTTCCATGTGGTTTCGTATTTTATCAAAAGTAAAAACTTCAACACCCTTTTCCTTGCCAAAAACATTTACTTCAGTTGGCAATAATTTTTTGCCTCTGCCTGCCCGCTTATCTGGTTGCGTTATTATAGCACTCACCTCTACGTTTTCATCTAGCATTTTTTCAAGAACAATTTTTGAGAAGGTTGAACTCCCTAAAAACAAAACTTTCATATCTCTCCTAATAGATTTTACATATATTTTTAATTTAAATATTTTTATATTTTCGACAAAAAATCAAATAATTTTTAAATTAATTTTTATTTTTTTTATTTTAAATATTTAATTAATAAATTTATTTTTTTATTTAAATTAAATATATTTTATTTTTTTATTTCTATATTTCTAATTATTTTTATAAAATTATTATTAATTTTTATTTTTATTTTAAAGACTGCCACCTTGCTTAATATATTTATCTTTATCTAAACTCTTGTCAACAAACAATATTCCGTCCAAATGGTCAACCTCATGACAAATACACCTTGCAAGCCATTTTTCACCTTTCAAAGTAAAAGGATAGCCATATCTGTCACACGCTTTTACAGTTATTTCATAAGGTCTTTTAACTCTTCCTCTAAAATTCTCAACAGAAAGACACCCTTCTTCTTCTATATCTTCACCTTTTTGAGAAATAATTTCGGGATTAATAAGTTCTGCGAACATTCCATTCACATCAATTACAATAGCCCGTCTTAAAACTCCAACTTGTGGAGCCGCTAGTCCCATCCCGTCATTTTGATACATAGTTTCTTTCATATCATCTAAAAGTTCCCAAAGGCTTTCATCAAAATCTTTTACAGGTTTAGATTTTTTTCTGAGTGAACTTTCTCCAATTTTCACAACATTTCGTAATGCCATAAATAAAACTCCTTCTACGATAAATTTTGTGGATTGACCTCAAAGAATACTGATGTTTTTGAAATTCTATCAACTATTTCAAAGACATCATTTTCAATTTGGTCTGCTTTGTCAAGATTAAATCTCATCATAATTTGATAACGATATTTATCTTGAATTCTCTTGATTGGCGATTTCATTGCATCTAAATATATTATATCATTTCCATATTTAGATTTCAATCCTTCTATTTCAGTATAGCACATTTTTAAAAGTTCTCGAACATAATTTTCGTCATGGTCAGAAAAAAGTATTCGCAAGATTCTTGTAAAAGGTGGAAATTGTGCTGTTTGACGTATATTTTCTTCCTTCCTAAAGAATCCTTTATAATCATAATTAGATGCGAACTTATAAACATAATGTCGTGGTGAATAAGTTTGCAAAATGACCTTTCCTTCATTTTCACTTCGTCCTGCTCTGCCTGCAACCTGTGTAATAAGTTGAAAAGTTCGCTCTGTGCTTCGATAGTCTGAATGATATAAACTTTGGTCTGCATCCACAATTCCAACAAGCACAACATTTTCAAAGTCATGACCCTTTGCTATCATTTGCGTGCCAACCAAAATAGCTGGCAAAGAATTTTTAAATTCGCTTAGGATTTTTTGATGTGCATTTTTAGTTGAAGTTGTATCATTATCCATACGCAGAATTTTGACATCTGGAAAATATTCTTTTAACTTCTCTACAACTTGCTGCGTGCCCACAGCGCCATATTTAATACTTTCACTCCCACATTTTGGACAGCGCGACAGAACTTTAAACTGTTTTCCGCAATAGTGGCATTTTAGCCTATTATCTTCTTTATGATAAACAAGTGAAACATCACAGTCCTCGCATTTTGCAATGTAGCCGCAATCTCTACACCTCATAAAAGATGAGTAGCCTCGTCTATTTAAAAATATCATCGCTTGCTTTTTATTATTGATTGCATTTGTTAAATCTG
>CALWCW010000079.1 GCA_944376495.1 uncultured Clostridia bacterium
CATAAGTATTAGGATCCTCTTGAACAAATCTTTTCCACCATGCTCTTTTAATATTGTTTTTAAGTTCTACACCAACAGGACCAAAATCCCAAGTATTAGCAAAACCTCCATAGATTTCACTTCCTGGGAATACAAATCCACGATTTTTACATAAGTTTACTATTTTGTCCATAGTTAAATTAGATTTCATCATTACTCCTTAAAATAATAAGTTTTCAATTTTATGTATAATTTATTTATGAAATTTTTTATTATTAATATCATATTTGATCAAGATATTATAATCGTTCAATGAGTTTAGATTGTAAAATCATCAATCTCACTCAAATACAACTTGCGTTGTGCTTGGTTCGACTTCAGATATTATAATTTATTTTAATAATAAAAGTCAAATTATTTTCAAATTATTTATTGACTTATAGTCTAACGTGTTGTAAAATATATTAAAGGAGGTAGAGTATGAGATTGTCAGAACAAATTGCAAGTCAGTTGCATGAGAAATGGCGTCAAACTAGACTTTCAAATGGCGTCTATGAACCAAGATGGAAAAAGGTTAAAGATGCAGGCTTTGCAGAAAGAGCCAAGATGAATATCGGGGGGGGGAACTTAAGAACCAACGATAATGGCGAAGTAGAAATCGATATCGCTAACACATCTTATTTTGATTTAAGTCCAGATTGGCAAGCAGAGAACAAGGCAGCTGGCGAAGTAATCGAAAGAATAATCTTAAGCGGAAAAGATTATACAATAGATGAAGTTGGCGAGATTATTCATTCTGAATGGTTGAAACGCAATGATTGGGCAAAAGATGACCCTATATTAAGTCAACCATTTGCAAAATTACCAGTTTCTGAACAAAGAAAAGACCTTGAACAATATGAAGTTGGTCTTGCTGCTTATGAAGAAATGGTAAAAGAAAACAAAAATGCACAAGTTGAACATGAATAATTTATTAAAAAAGATTAATTTTCATTTAAAAAGATTAATCTTTTTTTATATCTATTATTTCATTATATCTATTTTGTTTTTATTTTTTTTTAAGAAAAATAATTAAAATCACGATTTTTTTTGAATATTTCTTTTAAAAATGCAAAATTTGTTTAAAAATAAGAATACTAGTTGTTTGCTTAAATGTTTAAAATACTATTTAAATTTTTAATATTTTTTCACTTTAAATATTTTTCAGTATATTCTTCATATGTGCCAGTGAAATCAATTATTGTGTTTTCATCCACAATATCTATAATTCTATTTGCAACTGTTTCAATAATTTCTTGGTCATGAGTTGAAAACAAAATGTTACCTCTAAAATTTTGCATACCTTTATTTAAAGCGGTTATACTTTCAAGGTCAAGGTGATTTGTCGGCTCATCAAGAAGAAGCAAATTCCCTTGTTCTAGCATCATTTTAGCGAGCATACAACGAACGCGTTCACCACCAGATAATACGTTTGCAGGTTTTAAGTTTTCTTCACCAGTAAACAACATTCTTCCAAGCCAACTTCTTATATACGTTTCATTTTGATCCTTTGAGAATTGTCTTAACCAATCTACTATAGAACTTGTGTTATTTTCAAAATATTCATTATTATTTTGAGGCAATGATGAAATTTTTATGGTCTTTCCAATAAAAATTTGACCATGGTCTGCTTTTTCAATTCCTTGAATAATATTAAATAAAGTTGTAATAATTTGACTATTTTTTGCAAAAATTGCAATTTTTTGACCTTTTTCTATATTAAAAGTTAAATTTTTAAACATTCCAGCTTTGGTCAGATGGTCAACTTTTAATATTTCTTTACCAATTTCTTGTGTGTATTCAAAATTAATATAAGGATATTTTCTAGAAGATGGTTTAATGTCCTCTATAGTCAATTTTTCTAGTTCTCTCTTCCTGCTGGTTGCTTGTTTTGATTTTGATGCGTTTGCAGAGAACCTAGCAATAAATTCTTTCAATTCTTTTGCTCTTTGTTCTGCTTTTTTATTTTGGTCTTTCATTTGTCGTAATATAAGTTGACTAGACTCATACCAGAAATCATAATTACCAATAAACATATTGATTTTTCCATAATCAACATCACAAATATGAGTGCAAACTTTATTCAAAAAGTGTCTGTTGTGTGAAACGATAATGACACAATTTTCAAAATTTAATAAAAATTCTTCAAGCCAACGGACAGTTTTAAAGTCAAGGTTATTTGTAGGTTCGTCTAAAATAAGAATGTCGGGATTACCAAATAATGCTTGAGCTAAAAGAATTTTAACTTTAATTTTAGGGTCAACATCTTTCATTTTTGAATAAAAAATATCTTCACTAATTCCAAGACTTTGTAATAATTGCTTTGCTTCACTTTCAGCTTCCCAACCGCCGAGTTCGGCAAATTCTGTTTCAAGTTCACCGGCTCTTATACCGTCTTCTTCACTGAAATCGGGCTTCATATATAAAGCATCTTTTTCTTTTTGGACTTCCATTAATCTTTTATGACCAAGTAAGACGGTATCTAAAACAGTTTCTTCGTCATAAGCGTTTTGATTTTGTGCTAAAACAGACATTCTTTCGCCGGTAGTGATTGAGATTTCGCCAGTGTTTGGCTCTATCTCACCAGTCAGTATTTTTAAAAAGGTTGATTTCCCAGCGCCATTGGCTCCAATAATACCATAACAATTGCCTTTAGTAAATTTTAAATTGACATCTTTATATAAAACACGACCGCCAAAGGCAAGTGAAATGTTGTTTGCTTGTATCATAGTGTTTTCTCCTTGTAAAATTATATTTTAAATTTGTCTT
>CALWCW010000080.1 GCA_944376495.1 uncultured Clostridia bacterium
GGACAAGTTTTAATCATTTATACTAATATTACTTCTGCAAGAATTTTAGTAACATTTGTTTTGATTGGTCTTTTGCTTGAGGCTTTTGGATTATTTTCACCTATATCAGAATTTGCAAAAGCGGGTATAAATGTTCCTATTATAGGATTTGGTGCCTCTCTTGCAAAAGGAGCGATAGGAGCGGTAAAGGCAAAAGGGCTTTTGGGTGCTTTTACTGGAGGTCTTGAGGCGACGGCTGGAGGAATAGCAGCTGCTATATTATTTGCTTTCATTTTTTCTTTAATATTTAAATATAAAACAAAAAATTAAAAAATCTATATTTAGTAATATGCCATGCATACTATATACAATATATAATAGTATGCATTTTTTTATTTAAGAGATTTAATTAAAATAAAAAAGTACAATTCAAAATTTAAAATATTTTGCAATATATTGAAGTTTTTGGCATATATAATTGTATGTATATTGATGATTGCAGACAATTAAAAAAGAAAAAGAAAAAAATGTCAAGAAAGACTAAACTAAGGATAACATTAATTGTTATCCTTACTTTTATTTTGTTGTGTGTTTTTTATTATATAAAAGTTGTTTGTCCTGTAGTTGTTAAGTTGAGCGAAGAGAAAATTAGGGCAGTTGCAACTGAAAGTATAAGTGAAGTTGTTGGTGATGTTATGATAGATGACAATTTAAGTTATGACAATTTAGTAAATATAACTTATTCATCTTCTAACAAAATTGAGCGAATTGAGGTAGATACAGTTGAAGTAAATATTTTAATAAGAAACATTACGAAAGGGGTTCAAGAAAAATTTTATACATTAGGCAATGAAGGGATAAAAATAGCTCTTGGGACATTTAGCGGAATACCTTTTTTGTATGGCTTAGGACCTGATATTTCTGTAAAACTTGTTCCAGTTGGGATTGTAAATACAAAGGTTAGTTCAAATTTTGTTTCAGCAGGAATCAATCAAACATTGCATAGATTATATTTTATTGTTTCGGCAACTATCGGTATGGTTTTGCCTGCACAAACGCAAAATTTTGAAACAAATTTAGAGGTTTTATTGTGTGAAAGCATAATTGTGGGTGAAATTCCAGATGTCTATTTGCAAGGAAGTATAATTTGATTGCTTTACTTTGATGTTAAATTGTGTTAAAATTATTATGAAAAAATAAATAAACTAAATGTTAATTAAGATTATTTAAAAATGTTAAAGTGTATTTTTACCTTTAAATTAAGTTCAAAAGTTATAAAAGTGAATGTAATAAAAAATCAAATTAAAAAATTTTTAGTTATTTTTATATATTTAAAGGAATTTTTAAAAAAAGTTAGTATAATTAAATAGTTGAAATCAGTATGGTTAAAAGATTAAGAAAATTTGTATAAAAATAGGAGAAAAATTTGCAAAACAAAGGATATCCAACTAATTGGCTTTACGACCTTAAACAACGAAATAACATTGTTTCAGTAATTGGGAAATATATTCATCTTGATAAGAAAGGGGAAAATTATTGGGCTTGCTGTCCTTTTCATAATGAAAAGACCCCTTCTTTTGCTGTAAACGAAGATGAGGGTTATTATCATTGTTTTGGGTGTAAAGAAAGTGGAGATGTTATATCATTTATAATGAAATATGAGTCATGTGACTTTATGGAGGCTGTTAAAATACTTGCAAAAAATGCTAATATGGAAATCCCAGAATTTGTGGGTGAAAAAGAAATTATTCAGCAGAAAAAAACAAAAGAAATTATTTTAAATCTTTTAGAAGATGCCTACAAGCATTATCAGGAAAATCTTTATGCAAAAGAAGCGGTGCCCGCTCAAAATTATATAAAGAAGAGAGGGTTTAATAAACATGATTTAGAAGATTTTAAAATTGGTTACTCTATAAATAGAAATGAAATAATTGATTATTTAACAAAGAAAAAATTTACTATTGCACAGATGCTTGAAGCGGGTCTTATAAAGACTAAAAATAATATAAATTATGACGTTCAAGCAGGAAGATTAGTTTTTCCTATTTTTAATTCTTTTAATGAATGTATAGGGTTTAGTTCAAGGCTTTTAGAAAATGCAGATTTTGCAAAATACATAAATACGGCAGATACATTAGTTTTCAAAAAAGGGAAGGTTGTATTTGGAATAAACCTTGTCAAAAAATTAAAACAACAAAGCGGACTTGATAGAATAATAGTCGTTGAAGGACAAATAGACGTTATTGCAATGCATAGAGCTGGTTTTAAATCTACGGTTGCTTGTATGGGAACTGCTTTAACAAAAGAAAATGCTCACGAATTAAAAAAATTATCAAATAATATTACTCTTTGTTTTGATGGTGATTATGCTGGAGTTAAGGCGACTATCAAAAGCATTGATATTTTGAAAGAGGAAGGCTTTAATATACTAGTTGTTGCCTTACCAGGAGGACATGACCCAGATGAAATAATAAAAGAAAAAGGAAAGGAATATTTAAAAAATTTAATTGATAACGCACTTCCTGTCACTGATTATCTAATCAATGTGGAACTGCAAAATTATGATTTATCTAAAGCAGATGAAAAAGGTGAATTTGCTACAGCGGTTTTAAAGCATATAAGCAAAATTGGCTCTAATAGTGAAGAAGAGCCATATCTTGATAAATTGCGAGATTTAACTTCAATTCCTATTGATATTTTGCGTAGAGATTTAGATAAAATTAAAAATGGACAAGTTATCATAAAAAATAATGAAAAAAGTGCAGAAACTGTTTTAATTACTAGAGAAAATGGGAATATTAGGGCTATAAAGTTTATTTTAAGTTCACTTATATTTAGGAAGGAATTTGTTGATAAAAAAATTGATTATAGGAAACTTTTGCCGAAGTATAATGAGATTATAGATAAGGCAGAAGAGGGCATTAAAATATCGTCATACTATGATTATTTTGATGTTGATAATATGCCTATGTTAAAAGATTGTATTAATTTAGACTTTTCAGAGTATAAGGGAAGAGAAAAGCAGTATTTTCAAGAATCGGTTTGGAATCTTGCTTATCAAGAACTTTTAAATAAACGAAATAAAATAATAGAAGAATTTAAAAATTGTCAATCAATTGAGCAAAGAAACTCAATTTCACAGCAATTAAATATAATTACAAAAGCAATAAACCAAAAAAGTTTGGAGGATTTTTATGTCAGATAATAAAATAGAATTAGAGATGAAAAAGTTGTTTGATGTTGCATCAAAGAAGGGGTCTATTAATGAAGAGGACGTCTATTTTAGGTTGTTAAAATATGACCTTTCGGCTCAAGAAATTCAAAAATTTATAAAAAAACTTGAAGCAAGTTCAATAAAAATATTAAAAACAGATGAAGAAAATAATGCGATTAATGATGATTTAACAGATTTTACAGGAATTGCAGCCGTTGATGACCCAGTAAAAATGTATTTAAAAGATATTGGTAAGGTTCCTCTTTTGAGTTCGGAAGAAGAAATTGAACTTGCAAAAAGAATTCTAGATGGAGACGAGGAAGCAAAGAATAGATTATGTCAAGCCAACTTGCGACTTGTAGTTTCTATTGCAAAGAGATGGGCAACCACCAATTCTCTTTCTTTCCTAGACCTTATTCAAGAAGGTAATATGGGGCTGCTAAGGGCGGTTGAAAAATTTGATTATACCAAAGGTTTTAGATTTTCAACATATGCTACTTGGTGGATTAAACAGGCAATTACAAGGGCAATAGCCGACCAGTCAAGAACAATTCGTTTGCCTGTCCATATGGTAGAAACAATTAATAGATATAGCAGAACAGTTCGTCAGTTGACGCAAAAATTACTTCGTGACCCAACTTTAGAAGAAATTGCCGAAGCAATGGGAATTAGTGAAAATAAAGTAGTAGAAATTCAAAAAAGCGCTCTTGACCCTGTTTCTTTGGAAACACCAATAGGTGAAGAGGAAGATAGTAAAATGAGTGATTTTATTGAAGATGAATCCGCTAAAAGTCCTATGGAAGTTGCATCACAAAAATTATTACACGAACAACTTTTGGCAGTAATTGATACATTGACTCCAAGAGAGCAACAAGTAATACGTGAAAGATACGGACTAATTGATGGAAAAAGCAAGACATTGGAAGAGGTTGGGCGAGAATTTAGTGTCACAAGAGAACGTATTCGTCAAATTGAGGCTAAAGCCTTGAGAAAATTAAAGCATCCAAATAGAAGTAAGCGTTTAGTTGACTTTGTCAATTAGAATATGAAATAATTAATAAAAAGGAGAAACAATGGACGTAAAAAAAATATTAGAATATCAAAAACTTGATAGTGAACTTTTCAAAATTGAAAAACAATTACAAAATAATCCAAATAAAATTAAAGCAAATGAAATGCACGAAAAAATGAAAAATTCTCAAGAAAAATCATTAAAACTTGAAGAAAGAGCGAAGAAAATTTTAGAAGAAATAGAAAAAGTTAAGAAGCAATATAAAGTTCAAGAAGAAAAATTGAAAGAATTTTTATCAAAAGACATAGAAGCAATGTCGAAAGAAGAGTTAGATAAAATGTCTGTATTAAAAGACAAGTTAAGTCAAAATCTCAACATTTTAGAAAAAAATCTCACCTCACTTGCTGAAAATGTGAATGCAGTACTTGCAAGTTTTAACCAAACGATTAAAGTTTTTAACTCATCTAAAGAGCAATATGCAATTAGTAAGGCAAGTTATGATGAAGATGTTAAAGTTATAGATAAACAAGAGAATGAAATTGAAGACAAATTAAAGGAACTTGCAAAAGATCTTGATAAGAAAATAATTGATGAATATATGAAAAGAAGAAAGGAAAATATTTTTCCTGTTTTAGTTCCATTGCATGAAAATAGTTGCGGTGGATGTCATATTGAACTTCCATATGCTAAAATTTCAAAACTAGAGAATGAAGGTATTTTGTCATGCGAGCATTGCCATAGAATAATCTATAAGTCATAAAAATAAAAAATAGATATTAAAAATAAATACATGGTTAAGATATTAGAAAAATACTAATATCTTTTTTTTTGTGATAATTTAAAAAAATAAGAATTTTGATTGATTTAATAATATAAAATTAACTTTACACTTAATAATTTTGATTTTTATTTAAAATCGCTTGCCTATTTTTAGTTAAATAAATATAATTAAATTATGAACTAATATGATGTTGAATTAGAAAATTGTTCAACATGAAAAATCGGGCGGAATTATGATATTTAAGAAATTTTTTAACAAAGACGCCGATAAAGTGAATTATTTTGCAAGTAAATTTAATTTAAATCCTAAAATAGCTGAATTAATTTTATCAAGAGAAATTGTAACAGAAGATGACTTTCAAGAGTTTTTAAATCCAACGGTTATGTATGACCCTTTTTTGTTAAAGGGTATGAAGGAACTTGTAGATAGAGTTAAACTTGCAAAAGAGATGAAAGATAAGGTTCTTATCTTCGGCGACTATGATGTTGATGGTGTAAGTGCAACCGCTATTATGATAAAAGCACTTGGCGAATTTGGAATAAAAGCGGATTACTATCTTCCAAATCGTTATATTGATGGTTATGGGCTGACTAATGATGTTATCGATAAGATAGCAGATATTTTTATGCCAAATTTAATAATAACGGTAGATTGCGGAATTTCATGTTATGAAGAAGTGGAATATGCCAAAAATAAGGGTATTGAAATTATAGTGACAGACCATCATGAAATACCTGAAATATTGCCTGATACTATTGTTGTAAATGCAAAACAAAATGACCAAGAATATCCTTTTAAGGAACTTTGCGGAACGGGAGTTGCTTTTAAATTTGCACAAGCACTTTTAGGAGATAAAAAAGCTGAACAATATTTGCCTATAGCTGCGATAGCAACTATTGTTGATATCGTTCCTTTGAAAGATGAAAATAGGACTATAGTTACAAGAGGATTGTCATATTGTGATAAATATTTGCCTATTGGATTAAAAATGATGTTTAAAGAATAT
>CALWCW010000081.1 GCA_944376495.1 uncultured Clostridia bacterium
TTACATGTAAGACGAACCTTAAACTATAATCTAAAAAATTTTGATTAAAATTCATTGACAAAGTTCATAATATTTGATAGACTAACAAAGTTCAAGGAAAAGATGGAGAGTTGGCTGAGCGGTCGAAAGCGGCGGTCTTGAAAACCGTTGAAGTGAAAGCTTACTGGGGTTCGAATCCCTAACTCTCCGCCAACGGAAGCGTAAGTCTACGAACACTAGACTTGCGTTTTTTTTGTTTGAAAAATAGCCAATTTTACAAAAATATGTTATAATCTAATTAATGGAGTTAAATAATGAAGGATTGTTATAATGGTTATCAAGAATTGCATTTAAATGGCTTAGAACTAAGAGAATTATTTAAAAATTCTTTCTACTGCACAGGCAGACATCATGGAACAATAATTGCCTTGCCTATTCCTGTATATTTAGAAACTTTAAATATAAAGAATGAAGAAACTTATAGAATTTTTTATAATGAGAACTTTTGCAAAATAATGGAAGAAAAAACCGATGCAGATATAACTTTTTTTGGTCATACTACATCAAGATTTTCAAAGTTTTTTTCTGAAGAAGATTTACATATTCCTAAATGCCCATTATGCAATAATGAAATGAAACTTCGCAATAGTCAATATGGTGAATTTTGGGGTTGCAGTAAATATCCAGATTGCAGGGGAAAACTACAAATCGGCATTATCAAAAAAGACTATTAAGGTAAAAAGCAAGCACTAAACCTGTGATTGCTTTAACTCTTTATATATAAAATTCTACTAGTATATTAATCATTTCTGGTTGTGGTTTATTTTGAATTATAAGTGGCAGCTTATAGATTTTGGTTTTAAATGGTGTTTTTGTTGTGTTGTTTGTGGAAATTGATGGGCTATTAAAGTAAATTTGCATTTTATCATCGTATAAAATTATTTGATTCACAAGATAGTTTATTAATAGTTGTGGCTCAAGTTTTAAAGCATCGTTAAAATAATTTAAAATATCTTCTTTTGTTAGTTTAAAATTTGTTTTACTTTTCTCGACTATAATTTGTCTTTCAATATCTTCTAACTTCTTTTCAAGTTCTGTCATTCTTTTGTTGGTTGTGTTATTGATAACTCCTTGCTCAACCGCTTTCATAATATTGTCTAATATCTTTTGAGTTTCTATTTTCTCTTTATTTAGACTTGTTAGAAGCGTATTTCCACAATCTTCGCTTTCTTGCACTTTCAAAATATTGTTTATAATCTTATCTAATGTTTTAGGGCTATTTAATTGTTCAATAAGTGTTTTAATAACTAAATCTTCTAAAATTTCTTTTCTTACTGTCTGCTTATTACAATTTGTTGTATGTCTTTTCTTTCCTAAACATTTGTAATACCTCCTTTTCTTTCCTTGACTTGTTGTTCCACATTCGGCACTGATTGGCTCGCCACAATATCCGCATTTAAGTTTATTTCTCAATAAATACACAACTTCAACACTCCTTTTCCCGTATTTATTTTGATTGGTTTTTTGTCTTACTTTTTCATAAATTTCAGTAGATACAATTTGCGGATACATATTCTCAAAAGTTTGATTATTAAATCTATATATTCCCGAATATTTTTCATTTTTCAGTATGTTGTATATTGTATTTCTTGCAAAAGGTCTACCATGATTTAAAATATGCTTGGTTGTTAAATCTGCAATTATATCTTTCACATAAACACCAAGTGCGTATTGCTCATAAATATATCGCACAACTTTTGCTTGTTCTTCGTTTATTAAAATCTTGTGATTTTCAACTTTATATCCATAAATTAAATTTCCGCCTGTGAAGTTGCCTTTAAGTCTTGTTTCATTCATTCCACGCTTTACTTTTTGACTTAGTTCTGCTGAATAGTATTCCGCCATACCTTCAAGCAAACTTTCTAAGATTATTCCTTCTGGTGTATCAGGTATGTTTTCCATTGCAGAGAGAAGTTTTACATCATTATCTTTTAGAATCTTCTTATATTTTGCAGTTTCATATTTGTTTCTCGAAAAGCGGTCTAATTTGTAAACAATTATGTTTTGCCATTCTTTGTTAGCACTATCTTTAATCATTTGCTGAAAATCTGGGCGATTATCATTCATGCCTGTCATTGCTCGGTCAATATATGTTTTCAAAATCAAAATGTCGTTATTCTTTGCATATTGCTCACAAACACGAAGTTGACCTTCAATAGATTGTTCAGTTTGATTATCACTGCTATATCTAGCATATATTACTGCTGTTTTCATTTGGTTTAACCTCCTTTTATTAGATTTTAGATTTGTCTTTCGACGACAAGCGTAAAAACGAAAATGACTTATTATCTTTTTCTTTTATGTTTTAAATTTATAGTCAAGGGTTGTGAAACAATACATTTTACCCTTGACAACAAAGAGTTTTCGTTTACGCTAAACAGACGAAAGATAATTAGTTTGACTTTTTCATTTGAGAAATAACCTCTGGACTTACTTTTCCCATAACAACTCCTTCATCTATGCAAAGAAAATCGTCAAAGAGAAGTAGTTTTCTATCTTCTTGTCCTATGGTGCAAACAATGTCATCATCTAAAATATCCGAAATGAAGTAGGTAGGAAGATTTTTTGAATAGACAATTCTTTCTCCACTTTTTTCAATATATTTGGTTATATAACTTATTGATTGAGATAGGTTTTGTGGATTTATTTCTTCAAAATCATTTCTCCCAAATCTTTCAAGAAAATATGTATTTTGATAAGTTGTCTGCATCCTGTGATTTTTTGTGGAATAATCTCGCTGTTCTATCAATTCTCCAATCATTGTTGGAGCATATAAGATACTATGAAAATGAAGTCTTTTATTTATAGGACTTCGTTCCCAAACTCCAATATATTTCCAGCCTTTTCTATAACTTAGTTTTTTAAAGCAATTTGATAACTTCTTTTTAAATTCTTCTTCGTTTAATTTTTTGTCATCATAAGTAAATGTGCAAAAATATGACCAAACTTGCAGATATGCTTTTCGATATAACCTTTTTCTTCTTTCAACTAAATTTCTTTTCTTTCTCTCTAAATTTTCATCAACAAAATTTTGTAATTGTTCTTCGTTTTCAAAATGTTCTTTCAATTCTTTGTTTATATTTTCAATCTTTTCTTTCTTACTTTTATCTTTATTTTTGTCATATACCTTTTCAAATGATTGTTTTTGTTTTAACTCTTTACTCGATTTTTTGCTGACTTTTTTCTTTCTTTTCCAAACTTGCTTTACTTGGGGAATGGCGACGTAATGACTGCCATCGTTATACACTTTTGCTTGTGGATAAGACATTACTTTCACCTCCTTTTTCTTTTGATTTTTTAAGACTTAAAATTCTTTGATAGATTATTCTATAAAAGTTTAAATCTAAAATTGATAAGTCTAAATCGGTTGCATTTTGTTTTTCTTCATTCATTTTTCTTAACTCCTTTTTTTGAAAATTTGGAATTAAAAAAGACATAGAAAAAGATTTTTCTACGCCCATAAAATGCAACCACTGACTCTCAAATTTTGGCTTAGAGCATACCAATAAACTTACTTCTCGGCTTGCCATTTTTGCGTTGTCTAATTTAATTTCAGGGAAAGAATAGCACAAATGTTGCTCTAATGTAAGGGACAAA
>CALWCW010000082.1 GCA_944376495.1 uncultured Clostridia bacterium
TGCTTCAAATTCTATTATTGCTTTATTTCCTTCGACTTTGCTTTTTAGTTTTGGTTTTTCTATTTTTGAGAATTTAGTTGAAATGTCTTTAGGAAGGTTAAAACTTGAAAATGTTTCACTCTTGACATAACGCTCGGGAATATAATTATTTGCTAAAACGACTCTATGGTTTTCTTCAAGTTCTAGCATATCTATATTTTTTTCTATAATACAATTTGGTTTATCAAAGGTTGAATTATCTTCCACTTGACTAAAATATTCTTTTACAATTTCTGTTGGTTGATTTCCGCCGGCATAAGAAATAGGGGTGTTGTCAAGATTTCCAAGCCACACACCGCAAGTTTGCTTTTTAGTGAATGAAATATTCCAAGCATCTAAATTTTCTTTTGAGTTAGGCTTTCCAACAGTCCCAGTTTTTGATGCAATATCATTATTTAATGTTGATAGTTTTTTTGCAGTTCCTTCTTTAGCACAAGTTCTTAACATATCAGTCAAAAGGTAAGCAGAATCTTCTCTCATAACTCTTTCGCTGTTTACTTTGTTTATATAAACTATTTTATTATTTTTATCTGTTATAAAAGAAACAAATTTAGGTGTGGAATAATAACCATTATTAGCAAAGGTTGAATAGGCTCCAGCAAGTTTTAAAATATTTGTTCCGTATGTCATACCGCCGAGAGCCAACGTATAACTATCATCTTTTTCATCAAATTCTATACCCATATCTTCGGCATATCTTTTTGCTTTATCAATTCCTACATATGAAAGGACTTTTACAGCAGGAATATTAATTGACTTTGATAAAGCCTCTCTAGCACTTACATAACCATGATAAATATTCCCAACATTCTTTGGTGAATAATCTGAAATAGTAGTCTTTTCATCTAAAAGTTGTGTAGAAGGATAAATAATATCTTCGTTTAGTGCTGGTCCATATACTAAAACAGGTTTGATGCAAGAACCCGGTTGTCTTTTTGCATCTAAAACTTTATATATGCTATCTCCAATATATGCGGTAACGGCATGCTTTGCATTGTCAATCACGATTCCAGCACTATCGCAATCTAATGACTGCTTATTGATTGCGTTTTCTAGTGCTTCTTGACTAGATTTATCTTGATATGTATAAATTTTATATCCGCCAAGTGCGATTTGTCTAGCGGGCAATCCTAGCAATCCTTCAGCTTCATCTAAAGCGGATTGACTATATGAATTTAGTTTATTTTTCTTTTCTGTGTTTAAGGTTAAATTTATTGGAATTTCTTTGGCTTTAATATATTCTTCAACCGAAATAACACCATCCCTATTCATTTCTTTTAAAACAAGATTTCGTCTTTGCAGGCAGTTATTATAATTTTTCAGAGGAGAATATTTTGCAGGAGATTTAATCATTCCAGCAAGCATAGAGGCTTCTTCAATCTTTAACTCTTTGGCTGGTTTAGAAAAATAGTAATTAGAAGCACTTTCTATGCCGTAACAGTTATTTCCAAAATAGATAATATTGAGATAAAACTCAAGTATTTCATCTTTTGAATATTCTTTTTCAATTTTTTGAGCCAAAGCGACTTCTTTAATCTTTCTTTCAAAGGTTTTTTCACTAGAAAGTTGAGTGTTTTTTACAAGTTGTTGCGTTATAGTAGATGCACCTTCTTTGAGTTTTCTGCTTTTAATGTTATTTAGCATAGCCTTTGCAATTCTTTTGTAGTTGACTCCATGGTGAGAATAAAAAGTTTTATCTTCTATAGATATGAAGGCATTTTTAGTTTCTGAAGAAAGTGTTTCAATATCTGCATATGCACGACTAATTTCATTAGATTCCTTAATGGGACTATTTTGATTGTCATAGATTTGAATGCTTAAAGAGGGTGAAGTTAAAACTTCTTTATCTATTTCCATTGCTTTTGCATTGACATAAATAGAAGAAATATAAAAGCCTAAAGCAAGAAGTCCTGCCAATACTAGAAAAGTTATAACAATAAAAAACCACTTAAAAAACTTTTTCATTATTTGTTATTATGTTTATATTTTAATAAATTATTTGTGAGTTTAATTTTTTATTTGAAAATTTTGTCAAGTTATAGTATAATTAATTGTAAATATTAACAAAAGTGGTGTTTTGCCATTTTATTAAAAAGGATTAATTAAAAGAGGTTATAGACATGAAATATTTTATAGTAACGTATGGCTGTCAAATGAATGTTCATGAATCTGAAAAGATAGCAGGAATACTTGAAAAATTAGGGTATGAAAGCGGAAAGTCAAGAGAGGATGCAGATATAATTGTATTCAACACTTGTGCTATAAGAGAAGGAGCAGAGGACAGAGTTTTAGGGAATATCGGCAATTTAAAAAAACTAAAAAAGAAAAATAAAAACTTGATTATAGCAGTAGTGGGTTGTATGACGCAAAAACAACAGACAGCCGAATATTTACTTAGAACTTTTCCTTTTATTGATATAGTCATCGGAACGTTTAATCTATCAAATTTAGGTTATTACATTGATGCGGTAAAAAAGGGAAGACAACTTGAACTTTGGGAAGAGGGCGATATTGATGAAACACTACCATATAAAAGAACCAGCGGTGAAAATGCTTGGGTTAACATAATGCAAGGTTGCAATAATTTTTGTTCGTATTGTATAGTCCCATATGTTCGAGGCAGAGAAAAATCTCGAAAAGAGGAAAATATTTTAAATGAAATAAAAGAAATTGTAAAAGAAAATAAATATAAAAAAATTACATTACTTGGACAAAATGTCAATTCATATGGAAAGGATTTAAATCCTGCTATTCCTTTTTCAAAGTTACTTCATGATATTTGTGCAATTGAAGGCGATTTTAAACTATCATTTATGACCTCTCATCCTAAAGATTTGACTGATGATGTCATTGATGCAATAGCAAGTGAAGATAAGATTGAAAAATTTATTCATCTTCCTGCACAAAGTGGAAATAATAGAATTTTAAAAATGATGAATAGGAATTATACAAGAGAAAAATATTTAGAAATTATTAAAAAGATAAGAGAAAAAATTCCAAATTGTAGAATAACTTCAGATTTCATTGTAGGATTTCCAACCGAAACTGAAGAGGAATTTAATGATACATATTCACTTGTCGAGGAGGTTCGTTACGACAGCATTTTTGCTTTTATGTATTCTCCAAGAGAGGGAACAGTTGCTAGTAAAATGGAAGGACAAGTTCCTCAAAAAATAAAAAATGAAAGAGTGAATAAACTGCTAAAACTTGAAAAAAGATTGCAAAAGGAGTATAAAAACTGATGAACAAAAAAGATTTATCACCAGCAATGCAAAAATATTTTGATATAAAAGAAAAGTATGAAGATGCAATTTTAATGTATCGTATGGGTGACTTTTATGAAATGTTTTTTGAAGATGCTGTTTTAGTTTCAAAAGAACTAGATTTGGTTTTAACAGGAAAGAGTTGTGGGCTTCCTCAAAAAGCACCAATGTGCGGTATTCCATATCATGCAGTCCAAAATTATGTAGCAAAACTTATAGCAAACGGACATAAAGTTGCAATCTGCGAACAATTAAATCAGCCAGGAAAAGGTATAAAATTGTTAGACCGTGACGTTGTTCGTGTTATAACACCGGGGACAGTCATAGATGATGAAATGCTTGAAGGGCAGAAAAATAATTATTTATTGTGTGTATATAAGCAAGATAATAAAGTTGGAGTAAGTTATGTAGATATTTCTACAGGTGAATTTGAGGTGACACAATTTAGTGAAAAACTTGAGCAAGAAATGAGTGATATTATTGCTAGAATTTCACCATCTGAAATAATAGGAAATGAAGAGGCGGAAAGTTTTTATAACAATCTTCCTATTATGAAACTTGGAAATGTCAACAAACTTGTCAAATATTATGATTGGGCATTTACAAAAAACCGTGCTTATGATAATCTAGTCAAACAATTTGGAGAAAATTTTGAGAACGTTTTTGATATTAAAGGTAAAAATGCTTTAATTTGTAGTGCAGGAGCAATTTGCGAGTATTTAAATGAAACTCAAAAACGAGTTTTGACTAATGTCAATAAAATTAAACTCATACGTAATGATAATTACATGACAATAGACTTAAACACTAGAAGAAATCTTGAAATTGTTGAAAATAATAGAGATAGGAAAAAATATGGTTCAATTCTTTGGGTAATTGATAAGACTAAAACTCCAATGGGTGCAAGAAATTTAAGAAAGATGATTGACGAACCATTACAAAATTCAAAAGAGATTAATCAAAGACTTGATGCTGTTGAAGAACTTGTTAAGAAAATAATAGTTCGTGAAAAAATAACCGAAATATTAAATGGCATTTATGATATAGAAAGACTTGCTGGGCGAATATCGTTTGGCAATGTCACTCCAAAAGATTTAATATCACTTAAAAATTCACTTCAAAATCTTCCACAATTAAAAAAAGAACTTTCTAACATAACAACAAAAGCCTTGATTGATTGTCGAGATGAACTTGTCGATGTGTCAGATGTTACAGATTTAATTGAACGAGCAATTAACGTTGACGCATCTGCAGTTATGAAAGACGGGAATTATATTAATCGTGGGTTTAATAAAGAACTTGATGAGTATAGAGATGCAAAATTGTTAGGGAAAAAGTGGGTTGATGAACTTCAAGAGAAAGAAATTGCTGAAACTGGAATTAAAAATTTAAAAATTGGCTTTAATAAAGTATTTGGCTATTTTATAGAGGTGAATAGAAGTCAAATTGATAAAGTCCCATTAAGATATGAAAGAAAACAAACTATTGCAAATAATGAAAGATATATTACGGAGGACTTAAAGGTTATTGAAGAAAAAATTCTAGGTTCTGAAGAAAAAGCTTTACAACTTGAAAGTGAAATATTTGGACAAATTAAAAATATTTTAACAAGATATATTCAATCTTTTCAAACTATTGCAAAGGCTATAGCAAAACTAGACTCTTTAATTTCACTTGCCGAAGTTGCAGTTAAAAATGGTTATGTAAAACCTGTAATTTCAAGCAATGTTAAGCAGTTAAAAATAATTGAAGGACGTCACCCTGTGGTCGAACAATTTATGACTAGGGGAGAATTTGTGGCAAATGATAGTTTGCTAGATGAAAATGAAAATAAAATCATGATTATCACAGGGCCTAACATGGCAGGAAAAAGCACTTATATGCGACAAGTTGCTATTATAACATTGCTTGCTCATATCGGGAGTTTTGTTCCTACAAAAGAGGCTTATATTCCTATAACAGACCGAATTTTTACAAGAGTTGGTGCAAGTGATGACTTGGCATTTGGACAAAGCACATTTATGGTTGAAATGAGCGAGGTCGCTGGAATACTTGCTAATGCAACAGATAAGAGTTTAATTGTTTTAGATGAAATAGGGCGAGGAACGTCAACTTTTGATGGGCTTAGCATTGCATGGGCGGTTGTTGAGTTTTTGGCTAAAAATTTCAAAGCAAAGACATTGTTTGCAACACATTATCATGAACTTACAGAACTTGAAGGAGTTTTGGATGGAGTTAAAAACTATAAGATAGCAGTAAAAGAACTTGATGATAATGTAATCTTTTTAAGAAAAATTGTTAGAGGTGGAGCCAATAAAAGTTTTGGTATTGAAGTTGCTAGACTTGCAGGCGTTCCAAAAGAGGTGTTGGAGAGAGCAAAAGAAATATCTGAAAATCTTGAAAAAGTAAATCAAAAATTAGATTTAAATATCTTTAAAGAAAATAAAGAAAAAGCCCGAGAAAACACAAAACTTGCTTTATCTATTTTAAATACGTTAAAAGATATTGATATAAATCGAATTTCACCAATGCACGCTTTTGATTTATTAAATGATTTGGTTACAAAGGCAAAGGAGGATAAATGAAAATAAATGTTCTTGATGCAAAAGTATATAATAGAATTTCTGCAGGAGAGGTTGTTGAAAAACCAGCATCTATTGTTAAAGAACTAATTGAAAATAGTATAGATGCAGGTGCGAAAAATATAAGAATAGAAATAGAACAAGGTGGAATTAAAAACATCACAGTTATTGATGATGGATGCGGAATAGAAAAAGATGATTTAGTTACAGCCTTTTTACCTCATGCAACAAGTAAAATAAAAAATATTGAAGATTTAGACAATATAGAAAGTCTAGGGTTTCGTGGGGAGGCTCTTGCTAGTATTGCTTCGGTTTGCCAAGTAAAATTATCATCAAAAACAAAAGATAGTCCAGTAGGCTACTCTCTTAAAGTTGATGGAGGTGTATTTGATGAGGTCAAAGAAGTAGCAAAATCAGACGGAACTATTATGTCTTGTTCAAATATTTTCTTTAATACTCCAGTTCGAGCAAAGTTTTTAAGAAAACCAAAAACAGAAGAGGCGGAGATTACTCATTTAATAGAAAAATTTATGCTTTCCAATTCAAATATAAGTTTTCAGTATTATGTTGATGGCATACTAGTGTATAATACAACATCTTGTAGTATGCAAGATATAATATATACAATTTACGGAAGAGAAGTTTATGATAATTTAGTTGAAGTTGAATATGAAGAAAACGGCTATAAAGTTCAAGGGTTTGTAACAAAGCCAAAAATTTCTAAAAGCAATAGGACATATCAATCACTTTTTGTAAATGGAAGAAATGTTGAAAATTATTTAATTTCAAACGCAGTGCAAAGTGTTTTTGAAACATTCTTAATGAAAGGTAGATTTCCTGTTTATGTTTTATCTATCACATTGCCAACTGATTGTGTTGACGTAAATGTTCATCCATCAAAAAAAGAGGTGAAATTTGATAATCCCAATAAGATTTATGGGCTTGTTCGACGAGCAATTGAAAAAGCACTATTATCAATAGACCAAATTCAATATGTAGATAGTTTTGCAAAAGGAGATTTTGAAATTTCTGATAATAACAATCTTGTAGATAATCATAATTTAAGTTCGCTTCAAACATCTTTAAATCCTTCAACTAATATTTTGAATGATTCTATAAAGGAATCAAATGATTTATTAGGTCAGGGAAAAAGTTTTAGTATTGATTTATTTGACCCTAACGAAAAAATATTAGATCCAAAAGATTTAGAGGTTGAATTAAGTTCTGAAGATCAAATAAATCAAGGTGAAAACCAAGAAACTCAAGATAATAAAGATATAAAAGATTTAGAAAATTTATCAATAAAATCAAAGTATGATGTTAAAAACAATACGACATTTTTCTTTGACCAAAAGGGTGAAAAACATACAAGAGATATTGAAAATAGGACATTTTTAAATGCTTCTATTAAAGATGAAATGAAAGTTTTGGGAACTTTATTTAAAACTTATATCGTCATAGAATTTAACGATGCTGTTTACTTTATAGATCAGCATGCAGCACATGAAAGATTGTTATATGATAAACTTGTTCAACTTGTTGATAATAACGAACTCGTTCAGCAAGATTTACTTGCTCCGTTTTCATTTTCTTTAGGTGCAAAAGAATCACAAAATATTGATTATATGCTAGACGAATTAAATAAATTAGGTTTTGAAATTGTTAAAAATGGCTATAACTATACTATTAAATCTGTTCCACTGATACTATCATATATTGAACTTGAAAAATTTGTTGATGAAATAATTAAAGAAGGTTCAAGTTGGGACAAGAAAAAGAGCGATTTCATTCATGAAAAATTATGTCAATCTGCTTGTAAACATGCTATTAAAGCGGGTGATGAAATTTCAAAAGATGAGTGTGCTTATATTATAGAAGAAGTCCGCAAAGGTTTAATGCTGTGTCCTCATGGCAGACCTATAACTTTGGTTATAACTAAACATGAATTTGAGAAAATGTTTAAAAGGGTGTTATGAAAGACGATAAGTATAATAGTAATAAAAATAGTAAAAAGGTTATCAATAAAAAACCTAAAGTTTTAGTTATATTAGGACCAACTGGAGTTGGAAAATCATCTTTATCAATTGATTTAGCAATGAAGTTTAATGGAGATATTATTTCAGCAGATTCGGTTCAAATTTTTAAAGAGTTTGATATAGGTTCTGCAAAAATTTCACCGCAAGAGATGATGGGAGTTAAACATTATGGCATAGATATAATTTCACCTAATCAAGAATTTTCAGTTTTTGATTATGTTGAATATACTAAAAAATCTATAAACGAAATAGTTAATAAAAATAAATTGCCTATAATTGTAGGTGGAACAGGATTATATATTAAGGCTCTTATAAATAATTACAATTTTGGAGAAGCAAACAAAAACGAAGAATTTAGACAAAATCTGGAAAAAGAAATTTCAGAAAAGGGGTTAGAGTTTGCATATCAAAAACTTAAAAATCTTGATGAAGATTTAGCATTAAAGACTGATAGATATAATAAAGTAAGGGTTATTCGTGCACTTGAAATAAAATTATTTGGAACAAATCAATCAAATAGTGAAAGCGATTTTGATTTCAAAATCTTTGCACTTACTAAAAATAGAGAAGTCTTATATCGCAATATAAATGCAAGAGTGGATGAAATGATTCAAAAAGGGTTAATAAGAGAGGTTCAAACTTTGCTTGCAAAATATGGGGATTGTCAACCTATGAAGGCTATCGGATATAAGGAAACGGCAGATTATTTAAATGGAAAAATTTCAAAAGAAGAAATGGTCAACTTAATCAAACAACATTCTAGAAACTATGCAAAACGTCAACTCACTTATCTTCGAGGAATGAAAGAAGAAGTCGTTTATGTTGATTGCGATGATAGGAATAATGCTTTAGGAGAGATAACAAAGGAGATAGAACAATGGTTAAAGATGTAAAACAAATTTTAAAGGAAGCCGAAAGTTCACTTAAAGATAAATTCGAACAAATTGATGACATATGTTTTATTAATCAAAAGAAAGTTTTAAATGCTTTTATAGAATTTAGAGTTTCAACTCAATGTTTTTACGGAACTACAGGTTATGGATATGATGATGTTGGTAGAGATACTCTTGCGAAAGTGTATGCAAAAGTATTTGGTGGAGAAAAAGCAATAGTTTCAACTATGATTTCTTGCGGAACCCACGCAATTACAACTGCACTTTATGGCCTATTAAGATGTGGAGATATTATGCTTTCTGTTACAGGCTTGCCATATGACACAATCCATGAAACTCTTTTTGGGGAAGGTAATAATTCTCTTGAAGATATTGGTGTAGTTTATAAGCAAATTGATTTAACCGAAAATAGTGATTTTAAATATGATGAAATTTATAATTTTGTTAAAGAAAATAAGCCTAAAATGGTTTATTTACAACGTTCAAGAGGGTATAGTTCTCGTAAAGCAATATCACCATATTTAATGAAAGGACTATTTGAAAGAATAAAACAATTGTCACCAAATACATTTATTGTTGTTGATAATTGTTATGGCGAATTTGTTGATGATATAGAACCTACTGATGTAGGAGCCGATGTTATTATGGGCTCACTGATAAAAAATCCAGGTGGTGGATTAGCACCAACGGGTGGCTATATCGTGGGAACTGAAAAGGCTATTGATTTAATTTCTTCAAGATATACAAACCCATCTTTAAAATTAGAATTGGGTTCGTATGAAATGGGATATAGAATGTTTTACCAAGGATTATTTTTATCACCTCATGTTGTTGCTCAAGCTTTAAAAGGTTGTTTTTTAGTTGGTAAAATAATGGAAGATAAAGGTTATAAAATTATTCCTTCAAATGACGAAAAACCTCAAGATATTATTAAATCAGTTGTGTTTAACACAGAAGAAGAATTGATAAAATTTGTTCAACTTGTTCAAACTGTTTCACCTGTTGATGGCTATGTTTTGCCTATGCCTTGGGATATGCCAGGATATAAAGATAAAGTTATAATGGCTGCTGGAACCTTTGTTAGCGGTGCATCAATTGAGTTTTCATGTGATAGCCCTATAAGAAAACCTTATATTGCATATTTTCAAGGTGGTTTAACTTATGAACACATTAAAATCTTTGCTGAAAAATTGATTGAAATGTATTGATTTGCATTTTTAACTAAATTAAGTTATTTATATTTTTAT
Organism: uncultured Clostridia bacterium; assembly: GCA_944376495.1. Taxonomy (GTDB): domain Bacteria; phylum Bacillota; class Clostridia; order Christensenellales; family UBA1242; genus Caccovivens. Next base: position 10,061 of record CALWCW010000082.1, read on the forward strand.
TGAAAAGGGTGGGGACAACCATTGTTCAATTAAGTTTAAAAACTTAATCTCTGCAATAGTTTTCCCCCTTTTTCTAACGAAAAATTCCCTCTTTCCACGCAGATTTTGTTTCCAAAATCTGTAAAGTTTTATTTTTAAAATATTTAAACTAAAAATATTTGATTATATCATGCAAAACTAATTTATAAATAAATTTAAAAATTATATTATAAGCTTTTATTAAATTTTATTGCCATAAGTTCTTTTTTTTATATTTTGACATAGATTAAAATATGACAAATAAAAACAAAAATCGTCAAATTAGAGAACTTGGCAATTTTATATTTGAAAGTATTAAGATAAATAAGTTTATGCTTATTATATTTTTAGTCATTTCCATAATAACTTTATTTACGGGTATAATTGTTGCTGCAAAAACTCATTCGTCTATAATGGCAAATGATAACTTTGGGCTTGTAGATATAACTACTGGTGGGCTTACAACAACTTTTTTTACAAGACTTTTATCAATGATGTTTATGGTTTTGATATTATTTGGTTGCTCTTTTACTATATATGTAGTCCCTATATCAATAATTTTTATTTCATATAGAAGTTATTTGTTGGGATTAAATATATGTTTGATGATAATAAACTACGGCTTTTCTGGTGCATTAATTTCTATAATAGTTGCTTTTCCATGTCAATTAATTGCTATAGGAGTGATGATTTTATTTTATGTTACTATGCTTAAAACGAATAAGGATTATAAGGCTTGGGGAGGATGTCGAACTCCATATCAAAGATTAAAGATTTTAATTATAACTATTATAGTCCTGTTGCTTTTATGTTTATTAGAATCATTGCTCTTGGCAATATTTAGTGCAAAGGTTATATTAGTTATTTAGAACCCTTAAAAGATATTATTAAATTTTTTCTATATTTGTATTTGCAAAATTTAATTTATTTTAAAATCTTTTTATAAAATAATATTCTTTTTGATTGTATAAATTTAATTGTTTTGATAACACTAATAAACAAAAAGGAGATGTTTATGAAAAGATTTTTTGTATTTTGTATTATGCTGTGCATACTAGCCACAACATTTTGTGTTAATTTAGGTGCTTTTTCGTTTGCAGATACTAGTTTAGATATAAGTAGTAAAAGTGCTATATTGATGGATTTTTCATCTGGAACAATACTATATGAAAAAGATGCAGAAAAGCATTTACCTATAGCAAGTATGGTAAAAATGATGACTATACTTTTAACTTTTGATGAAATTGATAATGGAAATTTAACTGAAGAAACAATGATTACAACATCAGAAAATGCTTCAGGAATGGGTGGAAGTCAAGTTTTCATTGACCCATATGTTGAGTATAGTGCTGGTGATTTAATTAAAAGTGTAATCATAGCATCTGCTAACGATGCCTCTGTTGCACTTGCAGAACATATAAGCGGAAGTGAAGAAGCATTTGTTGTAAAAATGAATGAAAAGGCTAAATTACTCGGAATGGATAATACTAATTATACAAATTGCACAGGACTTCCTTCTCCAGAACAATATTCATGTGCTAAAGATTGCGCAATTGTTTTAAAGGAAGTTGCTGGTCATGATATTTATCACAAATATAGCACGATTTGGATGGATGAATTGACTCATCCTTCTGGTAGAAAAACAGAACTTGTCAACACTAATAGATTAATAAGATATTATGAGGGATGCGATGGTGGAAAAACAGGTTCTACGAATGAGGCAGGGTGTTGCTTATCTGCTACTGCAAAAAGAAATAATATGAGATTAATTTCGGTTATTGTAGGTGCTCAAAATAGTCAAACAAGATTTAATGAATGTTCAAAACTTTTCAACTACGGATTTGCAAATTTTGAAAATAAATCAATAATAAATTCTCAAACTCCTATATTTGATTTACCTGTAAATAAAGGGAAACAAGAAAATATATCTATTTATGCAAGTGAAGATTATAATTATATAACAAAAAAAGGTGACAAATCAGAATTTGATATAACTTATGAAAATCCTCAAAAAATTAATGCGCCAACAAAGACAGGCGATGTTATAGGAAAAGTGATAATATCTAAAGAAGGTAACTTAATCAAAGAAATTAATTTAATTGTTAAAGATAATATTGAAAAGATGTCACTTAAAGATTGCTTTGATAAAGTTGTTGAAAATTGGTAAGTTTTAAAATTTAAATTTTATAAAATAAATATTTAATATGAAATAAAAGATGCTATTTGATTTATAGCATCTTTTATTTTTTGAATATTTAATTTTAAGTTTGTAGATAAAATTTATTTCTAAAGATTTGCAATAATCAAATACGATATGATTTATATATAGCAGTTAATATTAAATGTTTTTTCAATTTCTGGTATATAGATTGTGATTAAACAGTTTGAGTTTGTAATCAAAATAAAATTTGATAATTCCATATAAAATTTTGAATCATTAGTTGAATTAATCTGATATGTAAGATTATCTAAACGTTTGCCATAAAAATCAAAAACTTCAATTCTAAATTGACAGACTTGACTTAAAAGATATATATTGTTATTTTCATAAGAACAACTTGATATGGGGATTATATTAAAAGAATAATCATCTTTTTTAACGATTACCAAGAACGATTGTTTTGCGTGTAATCCGTTATATTCTGCCATTATTGTAACAGTGACATTTCCGACTTCTAGTCCTCTTATATATTCTTTATTAATTTCAATTATGTTATTATTGTTCGTAGTGATTGTGATTTGAGCATTATCTTCAGATACATCAAAATAATTATATACGACATCACCGATATTTAGAGTTAAGTTATTTGCTGAAAGAATCAAATTATCTTTTGTGTTATTGTTAAAAGAATGACTATTAAAAGCAAAAAAGATAAGCAACAAGAAAAAACTTATTGCAAGAATAAATAGGCTTGCTAAAATTGTGATTGTCTTTTTTGTCATTCGTAAATATTTTATCAAATTTTGTCGAATTTGGCAAAGAAAATATATGTCATTTTGTCACTTTTAATATTTAAAATATATTATTTAGATTAAAAATAAATATTATAACTTGATTTTTATTTGATTTTATATTATAATTTAATTGATAAAACTAATAGAAAGAGATTTCTTTTTTATAATCTAATTTTAAATTAAAGTTTTTTAAACTTTCTTTAGTTTTAAAAAAGCATAGGAATTATGGACAAAAACAAAAATGAAGTATTAGAAAATCAAAATGCTGATAATGTTGCTACAGAGCAACTTTCTTTTGTTGACGATAAATATAGGTTTAAACTTGAAAATTTTGAAGGACCACTTGATTTATTATTGCATTTAATAAAAAGTGCTAAACTTGATATTATGGAAGTTAAACTTGCTGACATTACAGAACAATATTTAGAATATATGCAAGATATAGATAACATTGATATGGACAGAGCAAGTGAGTTTATAATTGTTGCTGCAACTTTAATTGAAATAAAATCAAAACATTTGCTTCCAGTTGAAACTGAAGAAGATGATATTGAAGAAGATAGCGAAGCGCTTTTGCTTCAACGTCTTAAAGAATATGAATTATTTAAAGAAACAGGCGCAAAACTTCGTGAAATAGAAGATATTAATAAACTATATAGGGCTCCAGGAAAAGAAACAGAAAAAGTTAAGATAATTATTAAAGATATGGTGCTAGATAAATTATTGGATGCGTTTGCAGCATTACTTGCAAAACAGGAGGCAAGAGGAAAGGACAAGGAAGAGCCTAAAAAAATTGTAAAAGACAGGTTTACTGTTGCTGAAAAGATAATTTCAATTAGAGGTTATGCGAGAGAACATAAGAGATTTCCTTTTGAGGAATTGTTTGTCGATAATATGACAAAGAGTGAAATGATAAATGTCTTTTTAGCACTTTTAGAACTTTTGAAACTCCAAAGTGTTCGAGTTGAACAAGTTGGCATATTTTCACAAATTAATATAATTTCAAACGAGGTTTAATTCATGGGAACAATAGATACAGTATATAATTTAAAAGAAGTTTTGCTTTCAATTCTATTTGTAGCAGGTGACGGAATTGAAAAATCTTTTATAGCAGAAAAATTAGATGTAAATATGAAAGAACTTAATAAGGTAATAGAACAGTTAAAAGAGGAGTTGTCTGGAGATAAAGGTATTCATTTGATAGAATATAAAAATAAAATACAACTTGCAACTAATCCGAATTACGCAAATTACATATCTGATGTTCTAAATCCAATAAGAGAAAAATCTTTGACAAGAGCAGCGCTTGAAACTTTAGCCATTATTGCTTACAAACAACCAATAACAAAACTAGAGATTGAGGACATTAGAAGAGTTAATTCTGATTATGCTGTTCAAATTTTAATAGACCAAAATATGATTGAGGTTGTTGGGCGAAAAGATGCCGTTGGAAAACCTCTTCTATTTGGAACAACTGATAATTTTTTAAAGAGATTTGATATAAAAGATTTAAATGATCTCCCAGATTATGAAAATTTACTAGAAAGAATAAAAACATTACAAACAGAAGAAGAGTCATCAAAAAGCGATTCTCTTTTTAGAGATGTTGAAAATATCGAATTTGAGGAAGATTTGCCTGACTTTTTGAAAGGAGAAGATTTTGTAAAGGTTGAAGGTGAAAATCTAGATGAAGGAGATAGCCAAGTAGGTTAAAATAAATAAAATTGAGTTTTGTTATATTTTTGACAAAACTTTTTTTATGCACAAATGGAATAGAAAATTTTTTGTAAATAATAATATATATTATTAATATAATTAATCATAATTATTATTTCATTAAACTAAAAAATACTGCATATTTTAAAATATGCAAAAAGATAGAATTAAAAGTTATGGAAAAAGGTATGGGTATGTTGAAAACAAAGTCAAATTAAGTCGTAAAAAAATTGTTTTGACTATTTTTTCTTGCCTTGTGGTTGCTGAAATTATATTAGGGGTTTTATGGGGACTTGGCTATTAAAAAAAGAAAATATAAATAAACGAAGAAAATCTTTAATTCCCATTCATCCAACTTTTTATCTACTTGCACTATGGTTTGTTATAAACAAAAACATATTTTCATTTTTTCTTTTTACATTTATTGTTTGTTCACATGAATTTGGACATTATTTTGTAGCGAAAAAGTGTGGTTATAAATTAGATTCATTTTATATTGCACCATATGGGGTGAATTTAAATTATAAAGAAAAAGCTTTTGATAGTAAAGATGAAATATTAATTGCTCTTGCAGGTCCTATAACAAATATAATTTTAAGTCTTTTTACAGTTTCTTTGTGGTGGATTTTGCCGAATTTTTATAATTATTCTTATGATTTTGTTAATCAATCATTGATGCTTGGGTTTTTAAATCTCTTGCCTTGCTATCCTTTAGATGGTGGTCGTATAGCAGTTGGAATTATGTCTGAACATTTTGGGCGAAAAAAAGCAGTTAAAATTGTTTATTGTCTTAACTACTTCTTTTCATTTGTTTTATTCTTATTATTCTTATTGACATGCTTTATAGACTTTAACCCAACATTGTGTCTTTGTGCAATATTTTTGTTATTAGGGGTTATTGATTCTAAATATGAGAGTAAATATAATGCAATAACTTTTTATAAGAAAAAAATAAAAAATTTTTCAAAACCATTTATTTTAACAGTCGATGACAGTGTGTGCTTAATGCAATTAATAAAACATATTGAAGTAAATAAATGGACAATCTTTATTGTTCGTTTTAAAGATAATAAGACTATTACGTTAGACGAAGAAAGTATCAAAAAGTTAACTCTTGTATATCCATTATCTTCAACCTTAAAAGAAATTTTTAAGCAAGATAAGGAATAAGTCTTTCTAAATTATCTTTTTCAAGTTCTTTAAGATTTTGTAATATCTCATCAATTTCGGGAGATATATTGGCATGGTCTGATTGGTCTTTTAGGCAGGTTAAGTACCCCATAAAAGTTCCTAGTAATAATAATTCTGCAATATGTCGAGTTGTTTTATCTGTCATTGTTGACATATTAATAGATGACCATAATCGTGCTTTTTCAAACCAATTATTGTCTTTTATTCCTTCAATTTTTTTTGCTTTTGCAAGAAGTTCACATTCTTTTTCTAGAGTTAAATATTTATCTTCTTGATTTGATAATTCCTTTTTAAGTTCATTATCTTTTACTTTGGTCAAAATATCTTCTATTGATTGAACAGCGGTTTTTATATTTTGATAAACCGCATTCAGATATTCTGTAATTATTTCATTTTGTTCAGTATTTTCAATATTTTCCATAATCCCTCCATAGATATATTTTGTGCATAATTTATCAAATAAATACAATAAATATTTTTTAATTAAAATTGTTAGAATTTTTTAATTTTGTATAATTATTAAGCAAATTATTGCATACAAAATGACATATTGCAAAAGATATTTATATGAGGAAATCAACTAAAATTTTGTTAATTATATATATTGCTGTATTCATAGCTTCTTTGGTAATGGGGAAGTTTATTATTAATGGTATAAAAGCAACTGACAATGGTTTCGAGTTTAATTTTGACGTCCGTGGAATTATTGCTTTAGTATTAACAGGTATAAGCATAATTTTAGGTTTTATTTTATATTTTAGATTTTTAGCCTCTTTAACTGTTGATAAAATGCTATTTTTTTCTTCTGTTCCTTTAGTTGTTTTTTATGGACTATCAATATTTTTGTTAGTCGAAATAAGTATTCTTGATAATACAACTGCAAATTCTGTTCGCTCGTTATTAAATTTATCACCAGATAATCTTTATAACACTATTTTATGGGCGGTATTACTAACAATAGTATTCATTATGATTATGTTTTTCAATTATATGATTGCATGCAAACCTATAAATAAAATGGAACGCATTGTTTTAAGATTAGGTGATGGTAAAGTAAAAGAAAATAAATTAAATATTGGCGGAGGCAAACAATTTCAAAATATCGAACATGGATTAAATAAAATCAATAATAATTACAAAGAAAAGGATAGAACTGCAAAACAGGTTGATTTAGAAGCAAAAAAATTTATTCCAAAACAATTTTTTAGATTTTTAGGTAAAAATAATATTGCAGAATTAGAACTTGGTAATCAAGTTAAAAAGAGAGCCATTACCATGAGCATAAAATTAGAAGGAATAGAAGAAAAGAATATGCTTTCTTTGGAAGAAAATTTTCAAATGATTAATTCTTATTTGAATATAATAGCACCACTTGTCCGCAAGTTCGGAGGTTTTGTTGATAAGTATTTAGGTGATGGTATAATTGCAGTTTTTGGTAGAAGTGAAAATGCTATAAATTCTGCTCAAGTTATAATAAGAGCGATTGACGTCAAAAATAGGCAAAATAAAACGCTGCCAAATGTTCAAATAAGGGTTTCAATTATAAGTGGAGAGGTTATATTTGGTATTGTGGGTGAAGAAGACAGAAAAATTCCAACCATAGTATCTGACGTAATAAAGGATTTAAACAATATAGATGAAATATGTAAATATATGGGAATAAAATTTTTATTTACAAAAAATATAATTGATGATTTGCCTTTGAATTTTAAAATAAATTATCGTTATGTCGGTTCTATTAATGCGGGTGATAATAAAGAAATATTTTTATATGAATGTATTGACATCTATTCAAAAGATTACCAATTAGGACTTAAAAGAAATAAAAAAATATTTGAAAGAGCTGTTATAGCATATAATAATTCAAATTATTATGAGAGTTATGATTTATTTAGTAAAATCATGAGAGATTTGCCAGATGATAAGGCAAGTTATGTCTATCTCAATAAAGCAAAAGAGAAGATTGATAGTCAAAAATGATATACTTAATTATATCTTTTTAAAATGAAAAAATTGCATATGACGATTTATAAAAACTAAATAAATTTATATTTATTAATAATCATATTAATTATTACGATAATTAATATAATCAACTTGACAAAAGTTATAGTTAGGTGATATTATCATTATATGGTTTTTAGACGTGATAAAGACAAATTGAAAACATGCCCAAGATGTGATATGAAAGTTCCTGAATTTACTGAAATATGTCCAGATTGTGGGCTTGATTTTGCACGTCTTGATAAGGCAACAAATGCTGATGCAAAAAGGAAAAAATTGCGAGGTGATCGTGATTTCATTATTATGACAGCAAAATTGCCTTATGATGTCAGTTTCTTAAAATTAATCCTTTTATGTATTTTCCTTGGTCCTGTAGGAGCTCATAATTTTTATGTTGGGCGTTATTTAAAAGGCAGTGTTTTATTGGCTGATTTTGTAATTGCACTCTTACTTGTAATATTTAACGAGCCTTTAATGTCTGCTTTGGGAGAACAACCCTTCTCTGCAATATCTACTATTTTAGGACTTATTATGCTAATGTGGTTTTGGGACTTATTACAAATAATTACAAAAAAATATAAGGTCCCTGTAGCGATAGATTTAGACTATCAAAATGATGATTTTCAACTAAACAACAAAATAGATGAAAGTCAAATATCAGATGTAGAAGAAAACAATACAATAGAAGTTAGCAAAGAAAATGATATTGAAGAAAATATAAAAGAAAACATTATTAACAACTCTGATGACTTAAATACAAGAACTGAAAATATAGAGAATAATGATTTAGAAAGAAAAAGTGTTATTGAGGGCGAAAGTGAAATTGAAAATAAACAAATAAACTCAATGGAAGAAAACATTGTAGATAATAAAATGGGTAATACTAATAAGAAATCAAAATCAAAGAACAATAAAATTAATAAAGATAAAAAATAAAAGGATAAAATAGATATGAGAATTGTAGTTGGAATAAGCGGTGGCGTTGATTCATCTGTAGCAGCTTATTTATTAAAAAAGCAGGGACATGATGTTATAGGTCTTTTTATGGTTAATTGGGAAGAAAAAGACGGAACTTGCACTGCCGAGGAAGATTTTGAAGATGTAAAAAGAGTGTGTAATAAAATCGGCATTCCATATTATTCAGTGAATTATTCTAAAGAATATTATGATAGAGTTTTTGAATATTTTTTAGAAGAGTATAAAAAGGGGAGAACTCCAAATCCCGATGTTTTATGCAATAGAGAAGTAAAATTTGGACCTTTTTTAGAACAAGCAAAAAAATTAGGTGCTGATATGATAGCGACAGGGCATTATGCGAAGAAAATAGAAAAAGATGGGAAGTTTTATTTGGCAAAAGCAAAAGATTTAAATAAAGACCAATCTTATTTCTTAAATCAATTAAATCAAAGTCAGTTAGGAAGTGTAATATTTCCTTTGGAAGATATTGAAAAACCAAGAGTTAGAGAAATTGCAAAGGAATTAGAATTATCAAATGCCACCAAAAAAGATAGCACTGGAATATGTTTTATAGGAGAACGTAATTTTAAAAATTTTTTAAAAGAATACTTACCAGCAAAACCAGGAGATATTTTAGACCTTAATGGGAATATTGTCGGAAAGCATGATGGACTTATGTATTATACATTAGGGCAAAGAAGAGGACTTAATATTGGCGGTAAAAAAGATGGAAACGGGCAGAGATGGTTTGTTATTAGTAAAGATTTAGAAAACAACATTCTTTATGTATCTCAAGGCGAAGATGATAAACTATTTTCTGATGGATTATTCGCAAGTGGTATGAATTGGATTCCAGAAATTCCAAATAAAGAAAACTTTAATTGTTTTGCAAAATTTAGATATAGACAACCAGACCAAGCAGTTGAGGTGACTATATTAGATAAAGATAAAATAAAAGTAATTTTTAAAGAAAGACAAAGAGCAATTACTCCCGGTCAATTTGTAGTTTTATATGATGAACAAGGTATATGTTTAGGTGGCGGAACAATTGATGAAAGTTTTGACTTATAAAATAGCGTTAAAGCAAAGAATAAAATTTATTCTTTGCTTTTTTGTATATAATTAAAAAAATTAAACAAAATATAAGTAAAGGAGGGATTTATGATTATTGCAAATTATATTGCATTGATACTCGTGCTAATCGGAGGACTAAATTGGGGATTGGTTGGAATATTTAATTTCAATTTAGTGGCTTTTATTTGTATGGGATGTAGAATTGCTGAAAGAATAATTTATATATTGGTTTTACTCGCAACAATATGGCTTATTATTTCAGCGGCTATTGATGGTGGAATATTATTAGCAACTGGTTTTACAAGAGCATAAATAATCTAAAAAGACTTTTTAATAAGGTGTAAAATTTATATTTTAGTGCTTTATCTAAAAAGTCTTTTTTTATAGTGATATGAATAATAAATATTATTTTATAATCTTTGCTTATTAATATTTTTATAAAAAAAGGCATTTTAAATGCCTTTTTTAATTAAACTATTCTATTATTTTATTCTTCGTCCATTTCATAATGAGAACCAGAATGTTGAGTAGCAGGAAAACGTTGTCCTTTTTCTAAATAACAACTTCCTCCACATTTCCCGTTACTATCATAACAAGAATAGTTTCCAGATTTTGGTGCTTGTTCACCAGGTTTCCATTGTTTACTCATTTTCAACCTCCGTAATTAGTATGTCCCGAATAAAAAAATATATGCTTTTAAATAAAAATATTTCAAAAAAGTTGTATTAAAATTTTTTTTATTTTATAATAAAGTCATCAATTAAATTGATATATCTATTAAAATATTTTAAAGAGGTGAATAATGGTAAAAATTTGCACTGATAGTTGTGTTGATATAAATAAAGAGCAATTGGAAAAATATAATATTCATGTAATTCCACTTTGTGTTGTTTTGAATAATAAAGAATGTTTAGACGGAGTAAATATAAATCCTAATGATATTTTTGAATATGTTGAAAAGACAAAACAACTTCCAAAGACATCCGCAAGGAGTGTTGAGGATTTTAAAGATTTTTTTGGTCATTTATTAGAAAATGGTGATGAAGTTATTTATACTGGCATTTCAAGCAAATTGTCTTCAACTTACAATAATGCTTGTAAAGCTAAAGAAGAACTAGGAAATGAAAATCTTTATATTGTTGATAGCAAATCTCTTTCAAGTGGTATAGGACTCCTTGTATTATATGCAGCAAAACTTGCAGAAAATGGGTTAAATGCACAAGAAATATGCTCAAAATTAGAAAAACAAGCAAATTTTAATCAGGCATCTTTTGTTGTTGATAAACTTGATTATTTATATAAAGGTGGAAGATGTTCTGCTATAGCGAGATTCGGTGCAAACCTATTAAAAATAAAGCCTAGACTTGAACTAGTAGATGGTAAAATTGAAAATACAGGTAAATATTTGGGTCAATTCAAAATAGTGATAAAAAAATATATTGATGATATGTTAAAAAAGCATAACAAAATAAAAAAAGATTTATGTTTCATTACTCATACATGTCAAGACAAAGATTTTGTAAATGATATAGTTGAATATGTTAAAAGTAAAAATATATTTGATGAGGTTGTTTCGTCAGTTGCAGGAGCAACTATTTCGTGCCATTGCGGTGAAAATACTTTAGGTATTTTATATTTATTGGAGGATTAAATGGAGGATTGTTTGTTTTGTAAAATTATAAAAGGTGAAATACCATCTTTTAAAATATATGAAGATGAATATGTTTATTCGTTTTTAGATATATCTAATGATTGCAACGGGCATATTTTAGTTATTCCTAAAAAACATTTTGAAAATATTTTTGACTGTGAAGAGGAATATCTAGTAAAAATATCTTACGCAATTAAACTTATATCAAATCACTTAACAAAAAATTGTGGTTTTGATGGAGTAAATATAATAAATTCAAGCGGGAAAGATGCAGAACAAACTATTTTGCATTTACATTTTCATATTTTACCAAGAAAAAGGGGCGATAATCAAAAAATATTCCCTTCTCTTTTGAAAAATGAAAAGTCATTAGAAGAAATTTGTCGAGAATTAAAAATAAATTAAAAGGTTTTTATGAAAGAAATTGTTTTATATACTGATGGTGCTTGCTCTGGGAATCCGGGAATAGGTGGTTGGGCAGCCATTTTAAATTATAATGGAATTGAAAAAATACTTTCAGGTGGTGAAAATCAAACAACTAATAACAGAATGGAACTTATGGCTGTGATTAAAGGTCTTGAGGCTATTAAAGAAAAATGTAAAGTAGATATTTATAGCGATTCAGCATATGTTGTAAATGCCTTTTTGCAAGATTGGATTGGGAATTGGGTTAAAAATGATTGGAAAAAAAATAAAGGTCAAGTATTAAATGTTGACCTTTGGAAAAAACTTCTTTCATTGATATCTCAACATGATGTAACTTGGCATAAAGTCAAAGGTCATGCAGATAATGAAAATAATAATAGATGTGATAAAATTGCACGTGGCGAAATTGAAAAGATAAGAAAAACTCTTTAAGCGTGTTTATACTAATAAAAAAGGTTGATAAGTTTTTAACTTATTATTTATTAATCTATATTAATTAATTTCTCATAAATCATTTCATAAATTGAAGGTGCGTTTGTTTTCCATTTATGAATAGCTTCATTAGCAGATTGTCTTGAGGGAGCTTTTATTTTTAATTCAAAAATAGGGGTCGGAATAAGTGGTTCATATATTTTTAATTCAACATTATATGAGCCATCTTCATTTTTAGAATAAGTTGCATTATATTCTTGTGAAGATTTGACATTTAATTTGTTTGCTTGAAGATATGTGGAAATTTCTTCTCGCTTTGAAAAAGGAATACGCTTATAAAGGTGTGATAAACATTCTCTTCCTTGATAAGTCAATGCAAAAAGTTCTTTTTCTTCATTCCCAGTCTTATATAAAAGTTTACTATCAACTAAATCATGAATGATAGCTTTACAATCCATATAATTTTTAATCCATGTATTTTTTACAGAACAAATATCTAAAATTGAATCTTCTGTTAGAGGAATTTCCATTGTTTCTATAACATAAAGCATAGTTAATTTATCTAAAATGATTTGTTCTTTATCTGAAAGTATCTTTTCCATTTTTAATATTATATCATATTTCAAATAGAAATCAAATTTTTTGTTTGATTTTTTTTATTTATATGCTACAATAATATTGTGAGGTAATTATGGAAAAAGATATTGAAGAATTTTTAGCATCATGTGATGACTTAATAACTTGTAAATTTTTGGTTGCAGAATATAAAATTCAAAAATTGCTCCAGCAATTAGCAAATACCGAAGAGGTTTGTTCTTTAGTAGGTGAATGTTTAGAGCAATTTAATAGAGATAGAGAATTTTCAAAGGCATTTATACAAGATGGACATGGTGATTTTATGTGTGATATGCCAAAAGAAGAATATAAAATAATAGCTTTAGTTTTTTGTACTTTAATTGATATTGATAATAAAAAAATAGAATTTACAGATTTTGTAAAAAGATTTTTTGGCCGTGATGGTAATGCTTTTGAAAGTTTTATTAAAACTATGATTGTTCCATTTAGGAATTTAATAGCTGATGCTTTTGGCTATTCTAAAATTAAAATTGGCGATGAGGAAACTAAAGAAGATATTGCAAGTGCTTCATTTGAAGAATATCATGATGAAAGCGAACAAGATAAAGAAGAAGATTATGATGAAAGCGAAGAAGATGCCGATAATGATGAACAGGATGAATTTATTTTGGCGCAAAAAGTAGCCGTTCAAATTTTAAGTGAGTTGCAATATTTAAGACAAGATTATAATATAGAAAGAGCTACAAAAATATGTAGGTCAATTGTTAAGACCACCGATTTAAAAGATGAAGATATAACATCAAGTTTGATTTTTGCTTTAAAAGAATTAAAAATTAAACCTATTAAGTTTATGGTTAAAGAACTTTTAGGTATTTTTGATTTATAATATTTAATTTTTACTTTATTTTTATTACATAATAACAAAACTATGTGATGTTAAAAGTTTAATAATATAAAACTTTTATAAATTCTTCAAAATTTTTGTGCTATGCACTTCATCACATAGTGGTTTGCTATTTATTTCGGCTAATTTTTTCATAGTCGTTTGGATGAACTTTTGAATTTAAAAAATAAGTAAAGTTATCACAAAAGCAATCAGTGTTGAAATAAATGCGTGTGATAATTTTTGTATGACAAAAAGCCATATTGGCATTTTAAGATTATTTAACATAGTCATGGATTGAATTATAGAAGAAAGACCTCCAAAACTTATGACAAATGTGCATGCGATTATTGCGATTTTTTCACTTTGAAAAATAGATGAAATATCAATACATCCTTTAGTTATTTCTATAAATCCCTCTAATATGCTTGAAACACTAGAAGGGAAAAGGCTGAATAAAGGAGATAAGGATGTTATTATTACAAAAAATAATGCAATAATTGCACCCACAGAAAGAATACTTAAAACTGAATCTATTATTATAGAAGAAAAATCTATCGATTTTGATTTAATCTCCTGTGATTTTATTGATAATTTTTTATCATTTGATTTTGTATCTAATTTTCTATACAAAATACCATTTATAATAGAACCTAATATATGAGCAATAAAGATAATATAACCTGAAATAGCACTATTTAACATTCCAATGCCGACCGCTCCAATTATAAACATTGGACCAGAAGTAGAACAAAAACTCGTCATTCTAAATGCTTCAGATTTGCTTATTTTTCCATTAGCATATAAATCTGCAGTTATTTTAGCACCAACTGGATAGCCTGATATTATACTTGTTAAAAAAGCAAAACTTGAAATAGAAGGAGTGTTGAATAGCAGTTTACATGGTTTTGAAAATATTTTTGATAACTTGTCCACAGTTCCTAATGAGGATAATAATTTTGTAAAAATAATAAAGGGTAAGATACTGGGTAGAACATTGAATGCCCAAGCAGTTATTCCATTCAAAGTTTGATTTATATACAAATCAGGAAAAATTATCATATTTAAAATGATATAAAATATAAAAATAGATAAAATAATATTTAATTTTTTCAATAATATCTCCAAAAATTTGACAAATAAATTAAGAAATTATATAATTAAATTATTGTTTAGAAAAATAATAATAAAATAATTATTAATTCAAAAAAAGTCAAAAACATGACTTAAGAATATTTATTCATAAAAATATAATTTTAGAAGAGGAATATTATGAAAGTTAAAGACCTTTATAAAAAAGCTAAAGAATTGCAAAAAACAATTGTTTTTCCTGAAGCGGGTTTTAGTGATAGAACAATAGAAGCGGTGAAAATAATTCAAAAAAAGGGTATAGCAAAACCTATTTTAATTGGAGATGAAAGTGCTTTAGTATTAAGAGATAAATCACTTATAGAATATCAAATAATAAATCCATTAACTTTTCAATATAAAGATGAAATAATTAACTCGCTTTACGAAAAACGAAAAGAAAAAGGATTGACTTTAGAACAAGCTGAAAAATTAGCAATGGATCCTTATTACTTTTCTACTTTGCTTGTAGATTTAGGTTATGCTGATGGGATGGTTGCTGGTGCGGAGGCTTCAACCGCAAATACTGTTAAACCAGCTCTTCAAATTATTAAAGCAAAGAAAAAGGGTGGAGTTGTTTCATCATGCTTTATTATGTTTGGTAAAAATAAATTTTTAAAAGATAAATGTCTTGTGCTAGCGGATTGTGGTGTTATAATGGATCCTACAGAAGACGAACTTTTTCAAATTGCTTGTCAAAGTGTTGAAACATACCGAAGTTTAGGGTTGAGCGAACCTAAAGTTGCATTCTTATCATTTTCGTCAAAAGGTTCTGCAGAAAATGAAAGCACAAAAAAAGTTCAAAGTGCTTATCAAAAATTTAAGAAAACTGGTGTTACTTGTGATGGTGAACTTCAATTTGATGCTGCAATGGTAGAAAGAGTTGCAAATCAAAAATGTAAAGATAGTCCTTTAAAAGGTGATGCAAATATACTTATTTTTCCAGATTTAAATAGCGGTAATATTTGCTATAAGGCAATGCAGTATGTTGGTGGTTTGAATGCAATAGGCCCAATTTTGCAAGGACTTAAAAAACCTGTAAATGATTTATCAAGAGGTTGCACTGTTCAAGATATAGTCACAGTCACAGCAATAACAGTTTTACAATCAAAATCAGAGGAGGATAAAAAATGAAAATATTAGTAATTAATGCTGGAAGTTCATCTTTAAAATTTCAGTTATTTGATATGGAAGGCGAAAAGGTTATAGCAAAAGGAAATTGCGAAAAAATAGGATTAGAGGGTTCTTTTATTGGTTACAAAACCACTGGAGAGAAGAAAGAATTAAAGTGGGCAATGCCAAATCATAATGAAGCAATAAAGAAGGTTTTTCAAATTTTAACAGATAAAGAAGAAGGAGTTATTTCTTCGCTTGATGAAATAACAGCAGTCGGACATAGATTTGTTCAAGGCGGTTGGTTATTTGATAAAAGTGTTTTAATCAATGATGAAGTAATTAACGATTTGGAGAAACTTGTAGATTTGTCACCATTGCATGCTCATGCTAATATGGCTGGAGTAAAAGGTTGTATGAATGAACTTCCTTTTGTTCCTCAAGTTGCAGTATTTGATACTTCATTCCATGCAACTATGCCAGCCAAAGCCTATATGTATGGAATCAAATATGAAGATTATAAAGATTTTCATGTTAGAAAATATGGTTTCCATGGAACAAGTCATAGATTTGTTATGGGTGAAACAGCAAAACTTTTGAATAAAAAACCTGAAGAAATTAAAATTATCACTGTTCATTTAGGTAATGGTTCATCTATTACTGCAATAGATAAGGGTAAAAGCATTGATACTACAATGGGATTGACTCCACTTGAAGGCTTGATTATGGGAACTAGGTCAGGCGATTTAGACCCAACAGTTGTTTCATATTTGGCTGAAAAAAAGAATATGACTGCACAAGAAGTTGTTAATTATCTTAATAAACAATGCGGAATTTTAGGAGTAAGCGGTGTTTCAAGTGATATGAGAGAACTTAATAGTGCAATTGAGCAGGGTAATGAAAGAGCAAAATTAGCACTTGATATGTTAATTTATAGAGTTAAAAAATATATAGGGTCTTATCTTGCCGTGCTTAATGGTGCTGATGCTATAGTATTTACAGGTGGAATTGGAGAAAATCAAGAGGACTTAAGAGAACTTGCACTTGCAGATATGCAATATTGTGGAATTGAAATTGATGTAGAAAAAAATAATAATCTTCCACGAGGAACAATTGAAGAAATAAGCACAAAAAATTCTAAAATTAAAGTGTATAGAATACCAACAGATGAAGAATTGTTGATTGCAAGAGATACAAAAGAATTAATTGAAAAATAAATTCTTGTAAAACACTTGACAAATGATGAAAAAATAAATATAATTATATAGCAATATTATTAAAGTTTAAGGAGGAAAAAATGGCAGTTCCAAAGCATAAGGTTTCAAAAGCTAGAAGAAATACAAGACATTCTGCTAATTCAGTAGCAGTTGCACCAACACTTGTTGAATGCCCACAATGACAAAAAAAAAAAAAACCACACACTGTTTGTAAGAAATGTGGAACTTATAAAGGTGAAACCGTTATAGAGAAAAAAGAAGAAAAGAAATAAGATTAAAATAACTCTCGCCAGTCACGAGAGTTTTATTTTGTCAATATTATTGAATTTGCTTATTGCAAAAAGATGTTAACATAAATTAAAAATATAATTTATATCTATTATGCAATACATAATACAACAACATAATGTATTATGTCTAATAGACTATATACAACATATAGAATAATTATAATTTTTTAAACTTTAAACAAAAAGATTGATTTTATATATTTTTTTTGTTATTATATAAAATAGAGGTGAAAAATGAAAGTAGTTGTTGATGCTTTTGGTGGAGATAATGCACCACTTGAA
>CALWCW010000083.1 GCA_944376495.1 uncultured Clostridia bacterium
CCCGAGTCGCTCCACCACTGAACTACCGGGGAATACAAAAATGTATTTAAGTTTGTAGTGACTTTCTAAATTTATGTCGTTATAAAAATTTATTTTGTTAAGTTTTTAGAACTATTATAAATTTTGTAGTCATCACCAAACTAATATAATTTTATGCAAATCAAAGTTTGCACATTAATAATAACAAATATTTATTTATTTGTCAACAGTTTTTAATAAAATTTTCAAATTTTTTATTTATTATCAACTAAATCCCCCAATTCTTTTTATAGTTTTTTATTATACCATCGTTTTTGTAATATAGCATCTTTTCGTTTTGATAATAACCATGAAATATGATATTATTATTTTTAATTAAAAGGATAAAAATGAAAATAGGAATTGATTTAGATGGAGTTGTTTTTGATAGTGAAACAACTTTCAGGGTTTATGAAGAAATTTTTGCAATTGAAGATTTAAAAAAGAGAGAAATTATAAACGCTGAAGAGCCAAAATATCAAACCAGATACAATTGGACTTTAGGCGAACAAAATATTTTTAACAAAAAATACCTTCTTCAAGCCTCTAAAGAAAGCGGTTTAATGGCTGGATTTTTACCAGTTTATCAACGCCTTATAAATATGGGTAATGAACTTATTGTTATTACAGCAAGAGGAATGTTTTTTGACGAGATGAAAGATGATGCTATAAGATTATTAAATGAAAACAATATTAAATTTGATAAGTATTATTGGAATATACAAAATAAACTTGAAATTTGTCAAAAAGAAAATATTGATGTTATGATTGATGATGACTATAAAATCATTAAGCAGATAAGTAATGCGAAAATAAAAACACTTTATTTTAGAGATGCAAACCTTAAAAGATTAAACGAAAATGAATTTGTTCACGAAGTCAATAATTGGGGAGATGTTTATAGGTATTTTTGCAATTTAGATTAATTTTTCAATATTTAAAACTTTTAGATAATTTATACATTTTCTCTTATTTTTTACATTTTTTTCTCTATTTTTTAACATTTTTATTAAAAAATAGGCAAATTATCAAAAATTTTTATTATATGATATTTAGCAAGAACTTTAAAAATCATTTTAATTTAATTTTTAATATTACTCGGACATTTACAAAAAATGCGGAAATCAATTACCCGCACTTTTTTAATTTATTTTTTTTATTTTATTGAGCAAGTGAAAAATTGAACATTGCCGCTTCAACACCAGTATTTGAAATAAATGTGATAGTTAAACTATCTTTAGAGTTTACTACAACCTTTATGCTCTCGGTGTATTGTTCTGGTAATTCAGTATCACCATAATCCCAATCAGCTGAAATCACCCACTTATTATTTACAATCTCTCTTGTTGCATTAATAAAGATCGCTTGTGGAGTCTCTTCATCAGGATTAATTGCGTTAACACTTTGATAAATTTCAAAAGTTGAATTTGATAGGAATTTTACATAATTATATAAACCATCTTCATAAGCAAAATAATATTGATTTAAAGCTAAAAATTCAGGATAAACTTTATAATTAAGAGTTGTTGTCATTTCATTATAAGTTATAACTAATTGTTTATCTCCTGCTGTAGAACTATCAAAACCAGATACCATTTCCACTGTTATTGGAACAAAATCTTCCTTTCCATCAATTACGCATTTTAAAACTCCACCTGAAACATCAAGAGTTTCTCCAATTTCATATTCTGTTTTAAATGCGTTTGAAATTTCTAAACCATCTGCCCCCGTTTTATCAGTGCAGGCAACAGCCACGAAAGGAATTAGGAAAACGCATAATGCACAAAATATGAACGAAATAATGCTTTTCTTTTTTGTCATATTTGTCTTTTTACCTCCTACAACTTTTAGGTTAACATAATATAAAATATATGTCAAGAGAATTTTGAATTTATTTATAAAAAACAATTGACATAAATAAACAAAGATTATAAAATACTTTATAGGTCTTAATATTATGAAAAAATTTCAGGAAAATTACAAAAAATATATAGAATTTCATCGTTCTAACGTGAAAAAAGCATATAAATTTCTTAATTCTTTTATTATTGATAATTTTAATTTAACCGAAGATGAATTGGAATTTTTAAAGAAAAATATTGAAAACCACGATTTATCAAAATATGATAATGACGAATTTATTCCTTATGCTTTATATTTCTATGGGAAAGAAAAAGATGAAAACGTGGTTCAAAATTTCAAGAATGCAGTAAATATTCACAAAAGCAAAAATCCACATCATTATGAGTATTGGACATCAAAAAATCAAGAAATGCCTACTATTTATATAATTGAAATGGTCTGTGACTGGTGGGCTTTTAGTTTGCAAAAGAAGAAAAATTTAGAAATATTAAATTGGTATGAGAATAATAAAAATAAACTCAAACTAGGTAAAAATGAAACAAGAAAGGTTGAACAAATTTTAAATTTTATTAGTGAAATAGAGAAAAATTCTATTGAAAATCAAGAAAATTTATAAAATTTATGCGTTTTTAAAAAAAATTGCATATTTTACGCAAAGGTGGCCGAGTGGTTTAAGGCGCACGCTTGGAAAGCGTGTGAGGTGATAAGCCTCCGCAGGTTCGAATCCCGTCCTTTGCGCCATACAAAATCCAAACGAAAGACGAAAATCGTTTCTTATTATTTATAATGCAAGAATAACACAAATGATTTTTTTGTAAAAAACAAAAATCAAAATTTTTTATATTCTTTTTCATATTATCTTTGAGATTATAAAAAAATATTTGAATTATAATAAAAATAAAAAAGAATATAAATAACTTTTATTTTTTCTCAATTCTTTTGAATATATTCTATTTTTAAAGATATTTATAATAAATATTAAATGTTATCATTGACATAGCAGAAAAAATACATTATAATTCTTTAAAATTATTACACTTTATGACAAGGAGAATATTATGAATAATCCACAAATTTTTGGTTGGGAACATATAACTTATTTAGCAATCTTTATTGTGCTTGCAGTTGTAAGTTTGGTTTTAATAAAAATTTATGCAAAGACAGAAAAAAGTAAAAATATAATAATTAAAGTAGTTGCCTCTATTTTACTTATAACAATAATATGGAACCGCATTTCTATTGCTGTAGCTGACAATCAATGGCATAAAATAATTCCAAGTTCATTTTGTGGTATGAGCAGTCTAGTTCTTTCGCTTGCTTGTCTTATTGGAAAGAAAAATAATAATGTTTTGCATTATGTTGTTCATGTGGCTTTAGTTGGTGATATTTTAACTATTTTTTATCCAGATTTTATAGGACAACACCCTTCTTTTTTATATAGTAACACAATTTCTGGGCTTCTTCATCATTCAATCGGCCTTTATCTTTGCATCTTACTATATATGACAGGTTATTTCACAGCAAATTACAAAAAATGGCCTAATATGATAATAGGTTTTATGACGTATATCACTATCGGTGCCTTTGAAATGTCAGTTTTTGGTTATAATAGTGTTTTTTATATTAATGACCCAATTCTTTCTGGGACTCCTTTAACTATTTGGATTATTGCTCCAATTTTTGCAGTCGGCTATGTGCTCTTTTTTGTAATTTATGAATACATCAAAAAATATCGCGCAAAAAGACTACTTCTCACAACCCTTGACTCATCACAGAATAAAGAAAAGATTACACAAGATGAAATAATTGACTCAAATATTAATCTATCAAAAACAAATTCTCAAGACAATAATTATCAAGATTCTATTGCTCAAGAGAAAATTTTAACTAATAATGAGCAAAATGACATTTCAAAAAATGATTAAGACAATTTATCACATTAAAGTGCAGACAAATTATTAAGAAATAGAAAAATGAGCGAAGTAAAGTTCAGAAAAATGTCCAAAGACAATTGTTTAGAAACACTAAATGATTTCTTTTGGGCTTTTTTATACACGTAACAAGAAAAACGACTTTTAATTTTTTGTTTGCAACAGTTAAATTTTACCCATTAAATTTAAAGACGTTTGAAAAAAAAATTTTTAAAAATTTTTGCAATACTATATTATGTTCTTTTACTTATATTAACTTTTAAATATGGACTTTAAAAATATTTAAATTGTAATTTCTTTGCTATATTGACATCTAATTAATAATGTGTTACAATTATTATACAAAAAAGGAGTGATAATGGCTAATTTAAAAAATAATATATCTTTTCACCCTAAAGCTATTACCTATCATAATGAAATATGGCAAACATTTATAAAAACAAAAGAGTTTATGGTTAAGCATAATTTTAGTTTAAATGATGTAAAATTAAGGTATGCAGAAAATGAAAACATACTTGATGACATAAATCATTTTGATATAATTTCAATTTATACGACCATAACACTCGCTACACAACTTAAAGAACAATATCAAGCTTTTATTGATTTTTCACAGATGGCAAAAAATCCTAGTATAATGCACCTTCACGAACAACTTCAGGACAATAAACGAAATGATTTATTTGCAACAATGACTTATTTAAGAAATTTAATCGGACATTGTGGGTTTATGTTTTCAACTGACGGAAAACAATTGCGTATTAAAAAAGAACAAAAAGTTTTTTCAAAAGAAGATGTCAAAAGCTATGTTGATGCTTCTATAAAAATTATTGAAGAGTCGCTTTTAAAAAGAGAAGACAAAACTTATAAAATTGCAAATATATCTGCAGCAAAAAAATATATTAGAAATGAAGCCGCTTTTAATCCTCATGGGAATATGAATATTGACAATATATTCAATCAATTAATTAATATTTATGAAATTAATAAAGAAAATTCTAATAAAACTAATGAAAATAATCAATTAAATGAAATAAACCTTTTGAGTTTACTAGAAGATGAACAAGCATCTAATAGATTAGATAAACCAAATCTGATGAATGATAAAGTTTTTCTATTTGTAGTTTACTCAAAAATGAACGACTTAATTTTGGCAAATCCTGATAAAAAATTTGAAGAAATTCAAGATATGATGGTTCAATATATAGAAAAATATAACGACTCACCTATTTATCTTAAATTGTTAAATCTAATTAAAAATCCTGAAAATATTCTTGATTTAGATGCTATTGTTTACTCAATGTTTGTTTTTACTGCTGGATTTGACAGAACCGCCGACCATCTTGAAACATTATCTCTTACTACAATAGACGGAACTCAACAAATCAATTATGAATCTTTAAGAGGGGCAATTATTCATGGCAGATATTTTAAAAGGGGTGGTAAGTTTATTTTAAAAGATTTTACCTCTCAAGGTGAGGAGAAGCATAAAAAATATCAAAAAGAGCAACAAAAACCATTTAAAACCATGAGAATAAAAGAAAAACAACCTGCTATTCAAAAAATGGTTTATACAGAGGCCGACTTTAAAGAACAATATTCTTTAACAAGAGAAGATTTATATTACTTATGTGATATATTGTCTGAAAAAGTATATGAAGATGAATATTGCTCATAAATAATAAAAAATCAGATTTATAAATCTGATTTTTTATTATTTATGCAAGAACAATTGAACGAAATCAATGTTTCTTATTTTTTTATGCAATAAAATAATTTTGCATTTAAATTAAAGATTTATAGTCTATAACAATATCATTAATTACAAGTTGTTGATTATTTCCATTTTCTTCTTCATCAGCCTGTTCATCTTTGATTTGGTCATTTTTATCTTTTATTTCTTCAAGTTCTTGTTGTTTATAATTAATTACAATAGTTGTTATAACTACAAAAAGAATTAGAACACAAAGTCCAACTCCTATCAAAATATTAATTAGTCTTTTTTTCTTTTTGTCTTCCATTTCGCTTTACTTGTCCTAACCTTTGTTACAATACGAGTATAGCATTTTTCGATTATTTTTGTCCATAAAATCTTTAAAATTATTTCTTCAACTGCAAAACCTATTAGAAAAATCAGGATAACGTAAACCCTAAACTGTCCATAATTTACAGCAAGATTAACAATAAAAAAGAGAGCAAATAAAAAAATTACAGCTAAAAAATCAAAAAAATTTTTAGAAATTTTGTCATTTCCAGATAAAAAAGTCAAGAATCTAAAGATTTCAAAAATTAATCCACAAGCAAGTCCCGTGAAAAACATTGCTATTATTACAATAGGTTGATTAACTGTAGGATATAACAATTTTTCTCCTTCTTTTTATTTAAAAATATTTTGATTTGGCATTCCGTTTCATTTTTAACTCTATTTATATAGAATTTTAATGGGTTAACATAATCATCAAAGAAATAAAATTAGTAAAGTCTTTTTCATTTGAATATTCTTTTAAGCAAAGGTGTCTTTTTTATATTTAGACTACCAAGTTTTAAATTTGTAAATTTACCACCAATAATTACTTCCTGTTCATCTAAATTAAGTTTTTTTACTTCAATTTCAGTTCCTGTAATAATTATTCCGCTTTCACTTGTTTCAACGACTGCTTGAGTTTGAGTTGATGAAATAATTTTAGTCGCTCCTTTAATATGCAGACAATCCCCTTCTAAATGAATAAAATTAGACATAAAACCTCCAAAAAAACATTTTTTACATTTAAATCAAAAATTTTTCTTTTTTAACCTTTAAATATTCAACAATTAATTAATTTTATTAGTTTAAAAATGAAAAATGTTATATTATATATATATATGGAAAAATTAAGTTTTATTACTACAAAATCTGATAATATAATCAACCATTTAACAGAAAAAGGTTTTGCCTATAACTATATAAACAAACTGTTAAGAAGTAAAGATATAAAAGTTGACAAAAAACCAATAAAAGAAAATATTATTGTTGATGAAGGAAAAGAAATCACAGTTTTTTATCAGCCAGTTCAAAATACCAATTCCCCGAAAATAGAAATTATCTATGAAGACGACAATATTTTGATTATCAATAAACCAAAAGGAATAGAAGTTGAAGGTGAAAATAGTTTAACCAAATTGCTAAACGCATTTGCCGTTCATAGATTAGATAGAAATACGACAGGGCTAATGGTTTTTGCAAAGAATAAAATATCGCAAAACATCTTATTAGATGCCTTTAAAAATCACAATATAACAAAAAAATACATGGCAGAAGTTGCTGGAAAAGCCAATTTTAAAAACAAAGTATTTAAAGCATTTTTGGTAAAAGATAGCAAAAATGGAATTGTTAAAATCTTCCAAAAGCAAGTAAAAGGTGCTAAAGAAATAATAACAATATTTAATACAGTAAAAATTTCTCAAGAATCAAGTTTAATTGAATGCTCACTTCTCACAGGAAGAACTCATCAAATTCGTGCTTCTCTTGCCTATCTTGGCTATCCCATCATAGGTGATAGCAAGTATGGTAAAAATGAGATAAATCGTAAATTTAAAGAAAAATCACAAAAACTTCATTGTTTTTATCTTAAATTTAATAAACTAGAAAAGCCGTTAAGTTATCTTTCTGGAAAAGAATTTGTAATAAAACAATTTTAGAAAAGTTTTTTGAAATTTTACAACGAATTCTTTTTAATTCTCAATTGTTAACATGAAAAAGTTAATTATTTTCTTAAAACCATAAAAAACGCATAAGTTTTATAAGAAAAATTTTAAAAATTACAATTAATCTTACAAATTTATGCGTTTTTTATAAAATAACTATTTTAAATATAATATTCTCTTTCGCCTAAAATCTCTTTTAAGGTTGGTTTTTGTTTGGCCTTTTTAAATTCCAAGTCCTGTTCATATTTTCTATTGCTTAATAATTCACGTACATATTTTTGAGCATTTTCAAAACCTGCAGTATAAGCCATTTTTTCAAGTTCAGTATATTTAGAATTTACATTTGATAAAACAGGATTAAAGTAAATAACTTCGTGATATATATTTTCAAGTTTACTTACCGCTCTTTTCACGTTTGCAAATTTAAAACTTGTATTTTTAAACTTCAAAATAAGATTTTGAGCATCGTTTCCTTGTATTACCACACTTTGCAATTTATCTCTTGTAGTAAGTTTTCCACCTGAAACAGTTGTAACAAACATTTGAGTGTTATTATATTTCTTAAGATTGTTGATATAATCCGAAGTCAAAAGTGGATTAATTTTATATTCACCTAATACTTTTAATTGTTCTGCCAAAGTTTTAACTTCTATATTCATGGCAATTTTATTTTTATATGCCTTAACAATATCGAATCCATTTTCAAAAATTCTAGCCTCATTAAAATATGTGTCAAGATATTCAAGTAAACTTTTATCCTTAATAGAATGATTAAAAAATGAATCTAAAAGATTAAGTTCATGTTCATAACCAAAAGGTCTATCGTTTAACAAAACTGCTATTGCAACTAATGCCCTAATACTTTCATTTTTATTTGAAAAAGGTCTATTATCTTCCCATTTTTCATTTACAAACTTTTCAAACCCAGGTTTGTCAATTGCATAAACCGAGCCAATTTCTAATATTTTATCTTTACCAAACCTTCTTAAAACTTGATATATGTCTGTCATAATACCTCCTTATCTAAACTTGACATAAAACACAATCATTTTTGCTTATTTATTCTATCACATTACAATTAAAAAATCAATAGCATATTCAAAAAAAATTTATTTTTTTTACATTTTTTTAATAAAAATTGCCTATAAAATAGGTAAGATAAAAATTGGCAAATTTTGTCACTTAAAAAACAACAAAAAACACTCTCAAATTTTAATATGCTTATGTGGCGCAGTAGGTAGCGCACAGCCTTGGTAAGATAAAAAATGGCAAATTTTATCACTCGAAAATCAACAAAATTTAACTCAAAAACTGAATATGCTGATGTGGCTCAGAGGTAGAGCACCGCCTTGGTAAGACTGAGGTCATGGGTTCGAGTCCCATCATAAGCTCCAAACTAAAAAATCGCTTACCATGAATTTTTTGGTAAGTTTTTTATCAAAAAACTTAAAATTGACAATATTCTATTATTTTAATGTTTAATATCGTCAACTTTATTGGAGAAATGTAGATGGCTCGTGTTATACAAATTTTATTCAAAGATTATAACAACTATTTAATTCCATTCTATGAAATTGATGGGAAAAAGTATTTAGATTTAAACAAGGCTCATGCCATGCTTACTAGTGATGTAAAATTCTATGATGAATCGCTAAAGATTACATATGATATAGATGAAAATTATTGGTCAGTCAGGACTGAAAATATGA
>CALWCW010000084.1 GCA_944376495.1 uncultured Clostridia bacterium
AATATGTAGAAATTTAAATTTAATTATTTTTTTAAATATTTAATTATCTTAATTATGTGAAATTTTAAGATGAGAATAATTTTTAAAAATTTTTATAAAAAATATAGTTAAAGTTTAATCATAATTATAACTATATAAAAAAGTAAAATGTTAATAATAAATCATTATAAAATATGCTAAAAAAAGATAAAAATAAAATTAAAAACTTTGTAAAAACATTTTGTTTTTATAAAAAAGTATGCTAAAATACTTGAGTAAATTAAAATAGAAAAGGAGATATTTAATTATGGCAGAAGCTTATGTTAGATCTAAGCCACACGTAAACGTTGGTACAATCGGTCACGTTGACCATGGTAAGACAACTCTTACAGCCGCAATCACTATGATTTACGGAACACAAAAAATGAAATATGATGAAATCGATAAGGCTCCAGAAGAAAGAGCTAGAGGAATCACTATCAACACAGCTCACGTTGAATATGAAACTGCAAAAAGACACTATGCACACGTTGACTGTCCAGGACACGCAGATTATGTTAAAAACATGATTACTGGTGCCGCTCAAATGGATGGTGCTATTCTTGTTGTTGCTGCAACTGATGGTCCTATGCCTCAAACAAGAGAACACATTCTTCTTGCAAGACAAGTTGGTGTTCCTTATATTGTTGTTTTCATGAACAAAACTGATCAAGTTGATGATCCTGAACTTCTTGAACTTGTTGAAATGGAAATTCGTGATCTTTTAACTGAATATGGATTCCCTGGAGATAAAACTCCTATCATCAAAGGTTCAGCTCTTAAAGCTTTGGAAGCTGCTCAAGCTGGTAATGTTAATGATCCTGCTTGTGACTGCATTAGAGAACTTATGGACGCTCTTGATGCTTATATTCCTGAACCTACAAGAGAAACTGACAAACCTTTCTTAATGCCTGTTGAAGACGTTTTCACTATTACTGGACGTGGAACTGTTGCAACTGGTAGAGTAGAACGTGGTTCAGTTAAAATTGGTGACACAGTTGAAATCGTAGGACTTGGTGCATCTAAACAAACTGTTGTTACAGGTGTAGAAATGTTCCACAAATCTCTTGATGCTGCAATCGCAGGAGATAATGCTGGTCTTCTTCTTCGTGGTATTCAAAGAAACGAAATCGAAAAAGGTCAAGTTCTTTGCAAACCAGGTTCAATTAAACCTCACACTAAATTCACTGCTGAAGTTTATGTATTGAAGAAAGAAGAAGGTGGACGTCATACTCCATTCTTCAATGGTTACAGACCTCAATTCTTCTTCAGAACAACTGACGTTACTGGTGTAATTGAACTTGAAAAAGGTGTTGAAATGGTTATGCCTGGTGACCACGTTAATATGACTATCACTCTTATTAACTCTGTTGCTATTGAACAAGGACTTCGTTTCGCTATCCGTGAAGGTGGCAGAACAGTTGGTTCTGGTGTTGTTTCTTCAATTATTGAATAATTGTGTAAACAATATCAAAATAAATTTGATTTTTAAAAAGCATATATTTAATTTGGATATATGCTTTTTTGTTTTAAGTATGCAAAAATACCTAACGTATCTAACTCGACAGCAAGAAAATTAAACTTTTTTATAACCTTTTATATAAAATGCTGTTAGATAAAGAGAAATGTAAATAAAAATGTAGGAGAGTGAATCAATCGAAACAAGGTTGTATATAAATTAGTCTGATAATATTACAAAATATGTGATGAAATGTGTAGCATTTAAGTATGCCAGAATTAATCAAAATTAATTCTTATAAATTTAATATCAAAGTTTTTATTAAAAAAATATTAAAATTTAAATTTAAGGGTATTTTTTAAAGAATTAATAAAGGGCGACTTGCAATTAATTTTGCTATTGCAAAATTAATAAACTCGTGCAAATTTGCACGAGCGAAAACTAATGGAATTAGTTTTGCAAGTCGCGTAATTATCACCCAAGCACTCTTCATATAATAATCTGATTAAATAATTATAAATTTAAAAATTTATAAAATTAATAAATTTTACTTTTCAATTTTGTTTTTTTGATTTATAATAAAATTATGATATAATGACTTAAAAGAATTATATTATTAAGGAGAACATTTATGAATTACCCAAAACTTGAGAGAGAAAATGATTTATATTATTTTATAGATAGTGATGGCAAAAGAAGTGAAAACTTTTATTTTGCAGACGAATATAAAGATGGTTATGCTTTAGTTCAGCGAGAAGAAAATGGATTATGGCAATATAGAGATTTATTAGGGAATTTAAGCGAAGAATACTTCATGGCAGAGCCATATCAATATGGAATAGCCCTTATTCGTAAGGGAGAAAAATCACCATATAATTTTATTGATATTTATGGAAAGAAAAGTGAGGATTATGTTTTTGCAACTAGATATAACGACGGTTATGCCTTAGTTCAAAAAGAAAAGAAGGGAAAACAACTTTTTAGAGATGTTTTTGGGAAAACAAGCGAAGAAAAAACTGAAGTTGGCGACATTGCATATGAATATATGAGTGGAAAAATTGAGAAAAAAGATATTCCAAGGCACTTCTTTTTTGATGAAAGTTTTAGATTGAAAGTTTTATCAGAAGAGGTTCGACGTGATAAATTAAAAAATCTTAATGATTAGGAGAGGTTATGGGATTAATGGGAAGTATATTCAAAGCATTAGGCTTTGAAAGTGAAACAAAACCTAAAAATAAAGCCAAAAAGGTCAAAACAAAGGCAACATATAAACTTAAAGATAGAGATTCAGAAAGAGTAGATGAAATAGATGGTGTGCCTGTTTATTATCCTGAAAATCTTGAACAGCTTAAAGACTTTACTGAATTTGTAAAACAAAAAAAAGCCATTATTATATCAATAGAAGGATGCGAAAGTGAAGTTGGCAAAAGAATATTAGATTATTTGCGAGGCTTTGCTTATGGTTCTAATTCTAAATTTATAGTTTTGAATGAAGATAGATTATATTTAATATTACCAGAGGGAATGGAAGTTGAAGAATAAAAAGATTTATTTGGCTGTAATTTTAGCATCAGTAATTGCAGTTGCAATGATATTGCTTGATTTACTTACAAAACATTTTATTGTGCAAATGATTCCAAATGTTGGAGATAATATGAACGTTATCCCAGGATTTATTAATTTTATTTTTGTTAAAAATACAGGGGCGGCATGGGGTATGCTTGCTGGTCGTCCTGTATTTCTGATTGTTGTTTCAATATTAGTTCTTGCACTATATATTGCGTTTTTTGTTTTAAAAGTAAGAAAGCATAAAGAAAAAACTTCATTACTGCTAGGTATAAGCACAGGTTTTATCGTTGGTGGTTGTTTGGGAAACATGTTTGATAGAACATTTTTAGGTTATGTTCGTGACTATATCAATTTTGAGTTTATAAATTTCCCTGTCTTTAATTTTGCTGATGTTGGTTTGACAATTGGTGTTATTTTATTAATAATTTACTTTATTTTTATTTTTACAAAAGAAATGAAATTGGAAGAAAACAAAGAAAAGGATGAAGTTGAAAATACAAAAGTAATAGATTTTTCTAATCAGCCAATGCTTGATGAGAATAATGAAAATATTAATGAACAAAATTCTGATACTTATATAGAAGAAAAAGATACACTTTTCGAAAAGCAAGAAGATATTGTTAATAAAGATAATTTAACTGAAAACGCCCATAATTTACGTAAAAACCGTATAAAAGATGATAAAAACGATTTTGGAGATAAAAATGAAGGGTGATTTTATTGTCAGCGAGGAAGAAAAAAATGAAAGATTTGATAGGGTCATTGCTAATCATTTAACAAGCCTTACCCGTTCACATATTAAAACATTAATAGATAATGGTGATATTCTTTTGAATGACAAAATGGTTAAGGCGGGAGAGAAAGTTAAATTTGGGCAAGTAATAAGTTATAATTTTGAAGATTTACTACCATTAAATGTTCAGCCTGAAGAAGATGTCGATTTTGATATAGTATATGAAGATGAATATTTGCTTGTGATAAATAAACCGCAAGGACTTGTCGTTCATCCTTGTTCTTCAACAAAAAATGGGACTCTTGTAAATGGACTTTTATATCGCATTAAAGATTTAAGTGGTATAAATGGAGTTTTAAGACCTGGTATAGTGCATAGGTTAGATAAAAATACATCAGGTCTTATGCTAGTTGCAAAGAATGATTTTGCACATAAAATTTTGGCTGAACAAATCAAGAACAAGATTTGTAAAAGAAAATATATAGCCTTGTGTCATGGCATTTTTAAAGATGATGAGGGTGAAATAAAAACATATCTCGAGAGAAGTAAAAAAGATAGAACGAAAATAGCAGTTTCAAACAAAGGTAAACTTGCTATAACTGATTACAAAGTAATAAAAAGATTCACAAATATGACGTTAGTAGAATTTTCTTTACAAACTGGCAGAACTCATCAAATTCGTGTTCATTGTAAAATGATGAACCATTCAATTGTGGGTGATGATGTCTATGGCAAGGCTGAAAAAGGATTGAATGGACAACTTTTACATTCATATTATATAAGTTTCATTCATCCTAAAACACAGGAAGAAATGTCATTTACTATTGATTTACCTTCTTATTTTAAAGAATATTTAAGTATAATTATATAATGTTTATAAATATAGAGGATAAAAAAATGGAGATAATGAAAATCTCCATTTTTTAAAAAGCACTTGGCATTTGAAATTCAGTAATATTAACCCTTTGCTTATTTCGTTCAATTTCCATTAAATTTGAAATTAAGTCACGAACTTTGTATGGATTAGCAACATGGCGTAAATGAAATTTTGGAACATGGGCATCATTACTTTCAATCTCAATTGTTCCTGTTTTAAAGATTTTATCTCCGATAGTCGCCATTAGTGTAACATCATAACATCTATAAATATTGATGTCATCAATGGTAGCACTAAAAAAACCCTTATGCCTAAAGAATTTTACCCATTCTCCTTCTTTTTTTACTATATAATATCTATAAAAAGAGATTGGTAATCCCAAAATTCTTTTTCTGTCATGCCAAATTATTTCACAATTTTTGTCAAATTTCATTTTAACAACCTCCTTTTAAAATAACCTATTATATTTTAAACTAAAAATTACAAAATGTAAATACTTTTTTAAAAATAATTTTATTTTTTTTAAGAAATATTTTAGTGATAGAAAAGGTTTTTAATTTAGAAGAAACGCTTTACAAGAGGGCAGAGATAAAAATTTTTTATAAAAATGAAAATTGTAAATTTCTTTTTACTATAAAATATATTAATATTACTTATAAAAAAAGATAATAAAAATATTATCTTAATAATACAAAAGCACTTAAAGCAGATATAAAAATTATTGAAATTCGGTAATACCAACATGTTTTTTCTTTCTTTCAATTTCAATCAAACTTGAAACTAGGTCACGAACTTTATATGGATTTGCGATATGTCTTAAATGGAAAACAGGAGAAGTTTCATCATTTGATGATATTTCAAGGGTTCCTGTTTTAAAGATTTTATCAGCAAGCGAAATCATTAATGTGACATCATAGCATCTATATATATTAGTTTCATCAATATAAGAACTGAAAAATCCTTTATGTCTGAAGAACTTAACCCATTCGCCTTCCTTTTTAACTATGTAGTATCTTGTAAAGGAAATAGGAAGTCCCCAATATCTTTTTCTATCATGCCAAATTATTTCGCAATCTTTATCAAATTTCATATAATCCTCCAAATTTTATTCTATTTTATTAACATTATACCCAAAAATATGTTAAAAGTAAAGAGATTTCTTTTAAGATTTCAAAAAATCTTCAGATTAAAAAAAATATAATTTACATTACATTTATGTTGCTCCTTTAGTGATTAAAGTCATTCATACTGTTTTTATTAACAAAAAAAGGACTTTAAGTCCTTTCTTTCTTATACAAGATAATATTATTTGCAACAACTATTTCCACAGCAACCGCAGAGCAATAATAAAATTATAAGTGTGCAACAATCCATGCCACAGCCATTATTATTGTTTCCACAGCCACATAAACATTGCAATAATAAAATCCAAACTATAATTGAGCAACAGTCACAACCGCTATTGCAGCCGTTGTTAAACCCATTGCCACATGAGCCGTTAAAAAAGTTCATTAGTTCCTCCTAAATAAATTCTTATGTATTTGAAAGATTTTATCTTTCACATTAACATACTACTAAAAATTAAAATAAATTGTGCATAAAATTTAAAATTTAATTAAAATTTTGTAAATAGAGGGTATGTTGAAATCATCTTTTTTGAAATAATTTTGTTTTTTTGAATATAAACTTGCGTTTATTGTGAAATATGACTATAAATTATTTTTATAAAATTTTAAAAAGCGATTTAACTTTATAAGTTTTTATATCAATTAAAACGGTAAAAACTAGTTAAAATTCTTTAAATACAAAATAAGACAAAATGGGACATTTTTAGACAGCATAATAATTTAGCCTTTTCACAAAATATTTTTGTCTATATATGGCAAATTTTCTTGACTTAAATTTAAAAATAGTTTAGAATAGGTTTGTTATAAAAATATATGAAGTAATATGAGAGGTTATAAAAGATGATTAAAAACAAAACAAAGAGAAAATGTTTATTAAAGGGTGCATGTCTTGGATTTGCTTTAATGCTTTGTGGGGCATTTTTCCCAGCAAATGCGATTTCAATGGCGGCTAATTGGCAGGGAGAGGACCAAATTGCTCAAAATTCAAGCAGAATTGAAGTCGATGGAAATATATCTGAAAATAATTCATCTTTAAGAGTAAGAAAGGGTGATTCATTTGTTATTCCACAAGGTGAATATAAATACTATGCAAGTGGCGAACAAACTCACATTATAGGAACTGACACATCTTCTACTAGCGGATTAATAACAAGTTCAAGTGTTGTAGTTCGTTATCAAGCAACTGGTGAAATAGTAAAATCAATTACAGGAGAAGCTAGTTGGACAACCACAGATTTTGAAGCTCAAAAGTTGGGTGCCTATGTAATAACTTATACTGTTAAAACGACTGATGGAAATGAGTATTCTTATGATTTGAGAGTTATATGCGAAGCAAATGAAGCAAACTTTGAATTTAGCAGTAACGAACAAAATATTATTCCAACCATTTATGATATTCAACTTGCAAATGGAAAGGACATTGTTCTTCCTTTGCCAACTGTAAATGATGAGGATGG
Source organism: uncultured Clostridia bacterium (assembly GCA_944376495.1). Taxonomy (GTDB): domain Bacteria; phylum Bacillota; class Clostridia; order Christensenellales; family UBA1242; genus Caccovivens. The sequence goes on from CALWCW010000084.1 coordinate 7,241, forward strand.
AGAAGCAATCCTTACTCCAAGTGATAAAGATTATTATATCATTAATGGTGATGGAAGCAGTGGAATACCAGGTCTTGAAGATTCTAAAAATTGCTATGTTGATATTCGTATAACAAATGGTAGCGATGCTGTAACAATATCAAAAGACGAAGCAACTGGCAACTTTATAATTGATGGTGACCTTTTGACAAGTGAACTTGATGAAAGAGAAATAAAAATCACTTATTCATTCTATCAAGTTCAAGCAAGTGGTTCAGTGTTTATAACTTCTACAAGCAGAACATTCACAGTAAGAGATGGATATTATTATAAAGACAGTACAGAGGAAACAAAAGGGTATGACATTGTTACAAGTTGGTCAACTTCTATACCTGATAGTGCGGTTGTAGGACGTGAAGTTACATTACCTTCAGTTACAGGTGCAACTAGATCATCAAACTCCCCAGCAAGTGAGTCTATTCCTGTTTATTATACAGTTACAGTTTATAAAATGGGCACAAATGGTGTGTATGATATAGATGTTACAAGCGATGTTATAACAGAAGATGGAACATTTAAAGCGGTAGAAGAAGGCTCTTATAGATTCTCATATACTGTAACAGATTTCTATGGTATGCCAACAACTTCATCAAGTTTAACATTTACAATTGATAGAGTAAGAGATACAGTTTCTCCTGATGTTTATATGTATGATGCTGGTGATAGCAATGATTTCAATTTAGATGAAAACACTTATGTCAGTGCAGCAAATAAGTTAAAAACTCAAACAACAACTAGAAACATAATTATGTATGCGATTGCGGGTGTTGATAATATGCCTTCAAACACTGTTACATTAAGACGTGAAATAAGAGATGCCAGTGGTATTAGAAGATTTAATATTGACGAGCAAGCATATAACAGTTACAACTTAATTTTTGCACCAGATAGCACTGGAATTAATACAATTTATCAACAAATAGTAATTGATAACTATGAAATTAAAAAGCAAATGCTTTTAGACGAAGAACCTGTTGATATTACAGATTCAGTAGCGATTCAAACTTGGCTCAAAGACCATAATTATCTTTTGGTTGTATCTTTAAAATCAGAAGCCGAAGATGTTTTAGATGAAACAATAGGAAATTATGATGAAATGACTACAGAGGAGAGAACAGAACTCGCTCAAAAGATGATTAAAAAAGGTTATGCTTATATTCCTGCTACCAATTCAAATAGTAGCAGTAGTTCTAGTGCTAATGGTTATACATTCACAGAACAATCATACAGTTTCTATTACTTTGCAAATGATGGAATTAATGCCGATAGAAGCACATATGAAACTGTTCAATTAACAGAAGATGCTTTAGATGTTTCAAGTCCAACAATTACTTTCCCAACAGATTTACAAAGTGCTTATCTTCCTACTGAATCAATCACATTCAATGTTGCAACAGCAACAGACACTCCAGATTCTAGAATTAGTGCAGTTACTGCTTATAGATATTTGAGAGATGCAACCGATGCTGATGAAGAAACAAGAGATGATGTTCAAAGCGGAAAGGTTGTTGTGGAATCTAGTGAAACAACTCAAACTTTACGCTATATCGTTGATGGATTCAATACTCAAGATGAGAACAAGTGGTATGTTACAAGTAAAGATGAAAACAATATTGTAACGAGCGAAGGTTGGTATTTTGATACAACAAAATCTTCTTATACTATTGATTTAACAAACAAACCAGCTGAAGCTGAATATGTTGAAATACTTTGCTATGCTGTTGATGATTATGGCAATGTTGGGTTCTTCAATAGAATAATATCTATTGCAGATGCAAATGATGAAGATATGCCAGTTGTTTATCAAGTGGTTAATGCGCCAGAGGCATCTTATGAAGCTCCAGACACAATTACTTTACCAACTTTATATTTTGAAGATGATAAAGTCGAATATATGCACGCTGAAGTTGTTGTATATAAACTTGGAACTGATGGGACTAAAACAGTTGTTCAAAGCACAGGTATGAGCACAAGATTCGACACTTATAGAAAAGTTTTTGTTGTTGATGCAGGTGTATTTAACGCTTCAACTGAAAGTCAATATCAAGTAGCAATTACAGTAAGCGATTCTGGAAATCATAGCAATACAATTTACTTTGATTATAATGTTACAGGTGGCGTAGTAGTTGAAGATCCACAAATTTCAAATATAACCTCTGAAACAGTTCAACTTGAAATTGACGAAACACATTATTTAACTCCACCAACAATCGCAGTTTCAAATTCTGAAACCTATGGTTTTATTGGTCTTGATGATACTGACGATTCAAATACTGCAACATTCTATACAACTAGTATGGTTTCTGCAAGCAATAGCAATTATGAATTAGATAAGTATTATTTTGAAGGTAATGCAAAAGGAACTTATAAACTTCAATATACAGTTTTCTTATTAAGATATAATCAAACAGAAGAATATTTTGCAGGCACAGTTGACACACAAGGCGGAACAGATGTTTCAAGTGTTGACGCAGGAAAAATGTTCCTTGATGAAAATGGAATGCTTTGCTATAAGTCAGAAGGGGGAACTCTATACTATATTTATCTTGAAGAGAACGAAGAAAGTGAAGATGGTTATGACCTTATGGTCTATACAAATACCAGAGGTTTTGGTGGATCATCTCTTGCTACTGATAATGCAACAGAGTATGCAAATTTAACTCAAGCAAATGTTTTGAAAAAGTTTGCACTTAAGAGTGATGTTCAAACTTTCTCTGTTCAAGAAATAGTAATCACTATGACTATGCCAGATGGTGCTTATGAACAAACACAATATGAGCAAACTGGAGAGGTTATTGAAATAGTTAGACCACAAATTGAAGTTTCTGGACAAGATAAAGGTAACACTATTGATCAAGAAGAATCAACTGTTCAAATTACCATTACCTCTGGAAATACAACTGAAACACTTGCTACAATCAAGTTCTCTGAATGGGAAAATACAACAGCACTACAAGACGATGATAATTTCACTGTTCAGGATGGAATAATTAAATTAAATCTAATTCGAGATGGAAGTTATACAATAAGATATTCAATCCAAGCACAAGATTATGCAGGTCAAAATGTCGGTGACCCAGTTACGTCAAGTTATACAATTTCAAACGGAGATGTTGTTGGACCTACAGTAGATTTCTCTGATGAAATGTTCAAAGATGCCTATGCTTTAAATGACACTTTGACAATTGATGTTAGTGCTGAAAACCTAACTCTTACTGATAGGGTTACAACAGATAGAGATATTCTTCTTAAAAATATGACAATTACACTTGTCAATGAAACTACCGATGAATCTTGGACACTTGATAATACAAGTGAAGTTGAAGGACAATATTCATACTCTCATGTATTTAAAGAAGCAGGGGATTATACTCTTACCATAAGAACAAGAGATACAGCTGGAAATTATGGAGAAAAATCTGTAAGCTTTACAGTATCGACAGATGCTTCTACTCCTATCAATGTTACTGAGGTATTGGGCGGAGTTCTTATTGGAGTTTCTGTAGCGATATTAGCGGGTGTTGTAATTTACTTTGTTGTTTCAAAAGTAAAACTTGACAAACGTGAAAAAGGTTATAGAGTGGAAACTGATAAAGATAAAAAATAAATTGTAAAATAAAAAGCAAAGTAAACAAGATAGACATTTTAGTTATTTTGTAAACTTTGCTTTTATTTTTGAGTTTATAGTTAGAATAAATTTGGACTTAATTTGTAGATGTAAAAAAATAAATACGAGTTGATTTTGATTTTTGTTAATTAATAATTTTGCTTGACAAATTGAGTTAAATATGGTATATTATTAAACGTATCCGCATGCAAAAGGTTTTTAAAGTCTTAATTTTTTAAAATATGCTTGTTTATTTAATATTTTATTTAAGCACCTGACAGGAGCAGCGAGTTTGGTTAGAGGAGGTAAAAGAAATGTTTGCAATAGTTCAAAGTGGTGGAAAGCAATATAAAGTTAGTGAAAATGACATTATAGTTGTTGAAAAACTTGCTAATGCTGTTGGCGACAAAGTTAAACTTGAAGTTTTACTTATTAGTGATAACGGTCAAGTAGTTGCTGGCAATCCTTTCGTTGCTGGGGCTGAATGTGAAGCTGAAGTAGTTGCACATGGAAAAGGCGATAAAATCGTTGTTTTCAAGTATAAGCCAAAGAAAAACGAAAGAAAAAAAACAAGGTCACAGACAACCATTCACTCAATTAAAAATCTTGTCAATTAAAAAATAAGGTCTAAAATGACGAATATAACTTTTTATAAAAAAGATAACTTGATTATTGGTTTTGAGGTTAAGGGACATACAGGTAAAGCGGAATATGGAAGTGATTTACTCTGTTGCCAAATTTCGACTGTTGCTCAATTAGCAGTGGTTGGGATGGAAAATCTTAATGTTTCTTATTTTAAAGAAATAAGTGATGGTTTTTTAAAGATAAAGATAGATGAGAAACTAGCCAAAAATGATAATATTCAATTTTTGTTTAAAACCTGCCTTGATTCTTTTAAAGCAATAATCATTGATGAAAAAAAATACGCAAAATTGGAGGTAAAAAATGTTTAAGTTTAATGCTCAACTTTTTGCTCACAAGAAGGGTGGTGGTAGCACTAAAAATGGTCGTGATTCACAAAGCAAACGTTTAGGAGTTAAAGCTTATGGCGGTCAAAAAGTTACTGCAGGCTCAATTATTGTAAGACAAAGAGGAACAAAAATTTATCCAGGACAAAATGTTGGTATGGGTAAAGATTATACACTTTATGCACTTTGCAATGGTGTTGTTAAATTTGGTGAAAGCAACGCAAAGAAAATTGTTTCTATTGTTGCTGAATAAAGTTATATTAAATAAATCCATAGTAATATGGGTTTATTTTTATAGTATAATATTCTTGATATAAAATTTTTCTTTGCTAATAAGGGCTTTTGTGTTATAATTTATAAAGATAATTATTATATAATCCAAATAATTTTTATTATATGATTATTTAATATTTTATTAGACAAAATAAGTTTTTTTTTGAGAGGAAACACAGTGAAATACATTTTAGAAAAAGATTGCATTAAAATATACGATAAGGAAGATTTCAATCCAGAGCATATTTTGGAATGTGGACAAGTTTTTTGTTATGATAAAATAGGTGATGAATACATAGTCTATCCACAAGACAAAGTTGCTAGTATAAAAGAATTTGATGATTATTATTTAATTAAAACAAAAAATCCATCTTATTTTGAAAATTTTTTTGATTTAAATAATGACTATGGAGAAATAAAGCAAGAACTTTATAAGCATGAAGTTATGCAAAAACCCATAAAGTTTGGTCATGGCATTAGAATTTTAAATCAAAACTTATTTGAAATGACAATTTCATTTATTATATCTTCAAATAATAATATAAAGAGGATTAAGTTCATTTTAAATAATTTAAGAAAAAATTTAGGGAATTTAATCGAAAAAGATATATATTCTTTTCCATCTTTTGAAAAACTTTACTCTTGTGATGAGGAGTTTTTCAAAAAAATGGGGGCTGGCTATAGAGCGAATTATCTTTATAAAATTTTAAGACAAATTGACAATAATATCTTTGAAAGAATGAAAAATTTACCTACTAATGAATTGAGAAATGAATTAATTAAATTAAGCGGTATTGGTCCGAAGGTTGCTGATTGTATTTTATTATTTGGTTTTCATAGGGGAGATGTATTTCCAGTTGATACATGGATTGAAAAAGTTTATAAAACTTATTTTTCTGATATATCTGATAGAAATAAGATAAGACAAAATCTTATCGACGAATTTGGTGATTTATCAGGTTATGCACAACAATATCTATTTTATTATCAACGTTCATTTGTCAAAAATTAGAGGTAATAGAAAACTGAAATTTTTGTAATTTTTATAACAAAAAAGATAATTAACGATAAACTAATTTATTTTTCTTTATTTTTTAATTTTATAATAAATAAGCAAAAAAATTAGGTTTTTAGTTAAAAATAAGTAAATAGAGTTAAAATAATTTAAAATATTTTAAATTTGTCTATTTACATTAACTTGTTTATGTGATATAATTACATTAGAAAAGGAGTTTTTATGATTAACATTTCTCTATTAAACTTTGGAGCAACTGAAATCACTTTAGTATCTGTTTTTGGTGCTATTTTAATAGGTATTATTATATATTTGTGCTTTGTTCCTATGAAAAGTTATTTTACAGCAATTTTTTCAGGATGTTATATTCCAACATATAGATTGATAAGTATTAAAAATAGAAAGTTAAATGTTCCTAATATAGTTTCTGCTTATATTATGGCTAAAAAATCTAAACTTAAGATAACATTAAATGAAATAGAGAGTATAATCTTATCATCAGGGGATGTTGTTGCTATAATAAAAGCATTAAATTTAGCAAAAAGTTCAAATATTCACCTTGACTTTGAACTTGCAAAAACAATTGAACTATCATCTCATGACGTTTTTGAGGCTGTTCAAAATAGCATAAACTCTAAAGTTGTTGAGATAGATAACATAAAGGGTGTTACATTAGATAATTATGAATTGACTGCAGTTGCTAATATTTCGGTTAAAATAAATCTTTCAAAATATGTTTCAGGGCTTGGACTTGATGACCTGAAATCAACTTTGCGTGCTTGGATTATGGAGAATATTGTTAAAACAAAAGACCATTCAACAGTATTAAAATCTCCAAATGCAAGTTTACTTTCAAATGTTGATTTAAGAGTTTTGACAAAAAAATCTATGTTTGATGTGCTTGATATGAATATATCTTCAATTGATATCACACGTGACTTAAATGCAGAGCGTGAAATAAAAGCAGCCGAAAAAGAAAAAATTTATGCCCAAATTGAAGCTGAAAGGATGAAAAATGCTGAAGAAATTAAAAGTCTTCAAATGAAAACTAAAACCGAGCAAATGAAGTCATCTGTTTTACAAGCGGAATCAGAAGTCCCATTAGCTATATCTCAAGCTATTAAAGAAGGTCGCTTCTCTGTCATGGATTATTATAAACTCATGAATCTTCAAGCAGATACCGCCTTAAGACGTGCAATTATTAAAGACAA
>CALWCW010000085.1 GCA_944376495.1 uncultured Clostridia bacterium
ATAGCGGTGACCTTGCCTATCTTACAAAACAGGCAAGAAAAATGCTAGATAAAGCAGGGCTTAAAAATACGACCATTTGCGTATCAAATTCTCTCGATGAAAATGTTATAAGCGATTTGCTTGCTCAAGGTGCTCCAATTGACACGTTCGGAGTTGGTGAAAATCTTATAACCGCTAAATCAAACCCAGTGTTTGGCGGAGTATATAAACTTTGTGCAATAGAAAAAGATAAAAAACTAATTCCAAAAATCAAAATTTCTGACAATGTTGAAAAGGTTACAAATCCGGGCTTTAAAGATATAATAAGACTCTATGATGAGAACGGAAAAATCATAACTGATATTTTGACATTATTTGATGAAAAAGTGCCTACAGGGCCAATAAAACTGAAAGACCCAAATGCAATTTGGAAATATAAATTAGTTCAAAACTATAACGCAGTCAAAATTAGAGAAAAAATGATGGAAAACGGAAAAATCATTTATAAAATGAAAACAATAAACGAAATTCGTTCTAATGTTCAAAGACAACTTGAGTCGCTTTGGGAAGAAAATAAACGACTTTTAAATCCTCAGACATTCATTTTAAATTTAAGTCCTGTTCTAACTGAACTAAAAAGCAGATTACTTCTTGAACATGCAACTGAAAAAGAAATTAAAAAGGAAGATAAAATAATTTTTGATTTAAACAATGAAAATTTTTAAAAAATTAATAAATAAAAAATAAAATATAATTTTTTAATAACATTCACAAATATAAGGAGAATTTTATGATTATTCTTGTTATGGGTGCAAGTGGAAGCGGAACAACAACGATAGGCAACCTAATTGCGAAGGAAAAAGGATTTGATATTCTTGAATCGGACTTTTTCAAATGGGAACAAACAACTCCCCCTTTTCAAAAAATGCGAAGTCAAGAAGAAAGTTATAAGATTTTACTTGATAAAATAAAAAAATCAAAAAACTTGGTTATAACAGGTTCGCTTCATTCAAATCCATTAGCATTTAAGTATATTGATATGATTTTTTATCTATATACACCAACTGAAGTTCGATTAAAAAGAATAGAACAACGTGACATTGATTCTGGACGAAATAGTAGGCAAGTTGGTGGTGAAATAGAAAAGGAATATTTAGATTTTTTATGGTATGCTGAAAATTATGATTATCTTGGCTTTGAAGGAAGAAGCAAAAAGTCACAACAATATGTCATTGAAAACTGTAAAAATGCTAAAACCATCACCATAGATACCAATAGCACGATTGAAAAAATAATGAAAGAAATTATGGAATGTATATAAAAGGAGAAAAAAATGGAATTTAAAGTATTTACAAGTAGCGAAGGTAATGTTTGGAAATATGTGTTTACAAAAGAAGATATGGTAGCAGAAGCGGTATTGTATAAATATAACGATTTTTACGATAGAACTGTTATCTGTTGTAGCGTAATGAGTGGCTGTCCTGTTGGCTGTAAATTCTGCGGAACGGGAGCAAAATTTGTCCGTAATTTAACTGCAGATGAAATTGTCACTCAAATAGAACTAGTTTTAAAAGATAAAAACTTAATAGAAGATATAAATGAAAAATGCAAAAAACTTCAATTTATGTTTATGAGTATGGGCGAACCAATGCTGAATTGGGATGAAGTTGAAAAAGCAATTAGAATATTAAATAAAAAATTTAATAATGCTCAACTTTTATTATCTACAATCGGCTGTGATAACGATGAAGTTTTCAATAAAATTATAAAACTTTCAAAGGGAATAGATAAGGTTGGCTTGCAATTTTCAATACATAAGTCTAATGATGACGATAGGAATAAACTTATACCTTTCTATAAAAAAATGAATTTAGAAAAAATAAGAGATGCTGGCATTATTTGGTGGAAAGAAACTGGCAGACATCCTTTTCTTAACTATTGCGTTGATGGAACAAACAACACAGAACAAGATTTTAAAAATCTCACCTTGCTTTTCTCTCCTGTCGTTTTTAACTTTACTTTTAGTGTCGTATGCTCACCAGACGAAAATATGAAAGAAACGTCATTTAGAAATTTAGAAGTCATCAAAGATTTTCAAAATAGATTTTTAGAACACGGCTATAATGTAAGAACATTTGACCCTGCAGGACAAGATGACATAGGAGGAGGATGCGGACAATTATGGTATGTTCAAAATTGGTTAAAGTCACATAATGCATAATTAAAATTTTGTAATCAACTTTGAAACAGTAAATAGTATTACAAAAGAAAATAATATTAAAATTTTAAATACGTTTTAACACAATTAAACAATGTTTGTTTGCAATCATATTGCTTGAGTAAATTTTCTATTTGCTCAAGTTTTATTTTGTCAATTTTGTTATTTTGTTTTACAGCTTTTATCAATATGTTTTTTGGCGATGCGTCAAAATCAATAAATTCACACATTTGAACTTTATACCCAGTTGCTTCTAAAATGTTCCCACGAAATGCGTCTGTAAAAATAGAAGAAAATCTTTCTTTTAATATTGAATATTTGGTTATAAAATTAAGATTATCATTTATTTGGTGAAATATTTCATGTTGGCAACATGGAACTGAAAAAATATATTTAATTCCAAGTCTGAAGGCATTAAATAACGCATAGTCGGTTGCAGTATCGCAAGCATGCAAACTTACCATAACATCAAAATTATCTTCCGAAGAAAAATCTTTAATATCTTTATTTACAAATTGTAAATTTTCATAGCCATATTTTTGTGCAATTTTATTACAATGTTCAATTACATCTTTCTTCAAATCAAGTCCAATAATATGAACATCTTTTTTTAATATGAATTTTAAATAATAGTAGATAATAAAAGTCAAATATGATTTACCGCATCCAAAATCTAAAATTCTTATTTCGTCTTTAGAAATATCTTTTATTTCGCTTACAATAATTTCTAAAAATTTGTTTATTTGTCTAAATTTCGCCTGTGATTTTTGAATTATTTTCCCATCAGTAGTTATTACATCCAAATCAATCAATGCAGGAATTTTCATTTCTGGACTTAAAAGATATGCTTTTTGTAAATTGTGTTCAGTTTGTCCTTTTATTTGTGTTTTTAGTAAAGATTTATTGACAAACAATTTCCCCTTTTTTGTTTCTTTAATTTCAACACAAGTATCTTTATCAAAAATGTCAAGTTGTTTAAAATCTTTAAATAGTTTAATTATTTGCTTGACCACCTCATCTTTAACAAAAATATTTTTATGAAAAACTTGAGTTTTGGTATAAAAACTAAATTGGTAAAAGACTTTTTGACCATTTTCTATAAATTGAACAACAATTTTATTATAATCACTCTCTTTTCTTATTTTATTGCTTATAATGACTTTTAAAAACTCATTCCCAAGATATTCAATTATATTTTCAAATGCTATTATCATAATTTTCTCCATTTTTTATTTTTAATTCGTAACATCACTTTAATATTAATTCTCCAATATTTTTAATAAAACTTGTTTCGTTAAACTAAATAATGTTAAATATAATTAACATAAAATTATTATATTATACAAATCACTATAGGTGAATACATATCAGCAACTAAAGTAATTCCATAACGATTATGAAAGGTCACTTTCTTATGATTGACCTTATAACTTAATGGAAACGTTTTGTCCCATTCGTTTGTTAATACAATGTCTTTTTCCATTTTTACTCCTTTTTAAAATATATTTAATTTTTATTATATTATTTTTTATTTAATTTTTTATTAATTATTTAATTTATATTTTTTTATTTAATAATTTTATTATTTTTATTTTTAATTTTAAAAATAAATTTTTATTTTATTTTTAAATATTTTTAATCCAATTTTTTATTTCATTTTCATCTGTTCTTATTCTATGATTTTCATAGTCGCTAAAGACGACATTCAATCCGTTTTCAACATTTGAATTAGGACAAAGTTTTTTAATATCTTGAAATGAATGTCCGAGCCAACCTGCATTTGTCGCAAAAGGATAGATTGTTTTACCACTCAAATCGTTTTCCTTTAAAAATGTTGTGATAACTGGAGTAATTGTGTACCACCAAACAGGTGAGCCTACGATAATTTTATTATAATCATTCAAATCAACATCAACTTTTTTAATTTTTACCTCTTCTTTGATAGAGTTGTTTTGATACTCATCAACCACTTGTTGATAATCTTTAGAAAAAGGAACGATTGGCTCTAATTCAATCATATCACAATCAATCAACTCCTTTATTTTCTCTGCAATCACTTTAGTGTTCCCTGTATAAGAGTGAAATACTAATAATGTTTTACTCATAATAACTCCTTTCATCTTTATATAGTTTTTGTTGTATTTAAAGTTTTGTTTAATTGCACATAAAGAAATTTTATGTCCAAACAAAACTAACACTTAAAACTCAGGTTTATTAAACCTTTTTAATTGTTGTTTATTAAACTATTCCATTTGATTTTTATGCTCTTTAAGTTATATTTTAAATTTTAATTTTTTGTTCTTACTTTATAATTTAAAATATTCTTCATCTATGACAGGTTCAAGCCATTCATTAGAAGTATTTTCTCCCGCAACTTCAACTGCAATATGACTAAACCAACTATCTTTTTTAGCCCCATGCCAATGTTTAACATTCGCAGGTATAGTTATTACAGTTCCAGGAACTAATGAAACGGCATCTTTTCCTTCTTCTTGATACCAACCTTCTCCTGCGGTGCAAATTAGAATTTGTCCGCCACCTTTAGTTGCTCTATGAATGTGCCAATTATTGCGACATGATGGCTCAAATGTTACATTCGCCATAAAGACTCCACTTTTAGCATCTGTTAGCGGGTTTAAATAAGACTTACCAATAAAATATTCTGCATAAGCAACGTTTTCTTGGCCAAGACCAAAAACATTTTGTTTATCAAATTCTTCTTTACTTATTGTTTTAAAATTACTCATCATACACCTCCTTTGCAAGTCTAAAAGCTGCCCAAGCTTTTGGCCAACCCGCATAAAAAGCAATATGAGTTATCGCCTCTGAAATCTCTTGCTTTGTTAAGCCATTGTTTTTTGCCTCCATTATATGAAACTTTAAAGATGAGTCCGTAATTCCGCTGGCTATTAACGAAGTGACTGTGATTAAACTTCGATCACGCAATGAAAGTTTATCCTCTCTTGCCCAAACTTCTCCAAATAGAACATCATCATTAAGTTCGGCAAATTTTGGAGCAAAATCTCCTAATTGCTCTCTTCCTGCTGTTTGTTTTTTCATAAATCCTCCTTAATTTTCTATTGACATAAATTTAAATTTATGTTATTATAATGATAACACCTAAACATAAGTTTAGGTCAAGCATTTTAACAATATTTTTTTATATAAGGAGAAAAAATTATGTGGACAATCGGCGAAGTTGCTCAAAAATTCAATTTATCAATATCTGCCCTTCGTTACTATGACAAAGAAGGGTTACTTTCTGATGTCAAACGTGAAAATGGAATACGCAAATTTGATGATAAAGACATTGAAACTATTTTTATGATAGAATGTTTAAAAAAGGCGGGTATGCAAATAAAGGACATTAAACAATTTCTTGACTGGGTAAAAGAAGGCAATACTACATTAGACAAACGTCTTAAAATGTTTGAAAATCAAAAAGTAAAAGTTGAAAAACAAATTCAAGATATGCAAAAAGTCCTTGACCTAATCAAATATAAATGTTGGTATTATGAAACCGCTGTCAAAGATGGTAGTGACGAAAAAGTAAAAAATATGAAAGAAGAAGATATGCCAGCAGAAATTTTAAAACTATACAAAAATTCACATAGTTAAATATTTTTGCCTTGTGAATTTCAATTAAAATCCATCTGATATCATGAATTCCTTATAAATTCATGATTTTTTATTTTAAAAATTTATCTCTATATATAAAAATCTTTATGAAATTTTGACAAAATATTGTATTATTGTTTTTAAAGAAGGGAGGAAAGTTATGTTAAATTTTATTTCGGCAGAAAATGTATCTCGACAGGAATTAGAAAATCTTTTTAGTATTGCAGACGATATTAAAGAAAATAGACAAAAATATAGCAAAGCACTTAATGGTTATGTAATAGCAACGATATTTTTTGAACCTAGCACAAGAACAAGGCTTTCATTTGAAAGTGCAATTTTAAGATTAGGTGCAGGACTTATTTCAACTGAAAATGCTTTAGAAAATGCTTCTGCGAAAAAAGGCGAAAGTCTTGAAGATACAATAAAAATTATTCAAGGTTATGCTGATATGATAATAATTCGTCACCATGAAAACGATTCATCTCAAAGAGCAGTCAAAGTTGCAAAAGTTCCTATAATAAATGCTGGGGCTGGCGGAGGCGAACACCCTACTCAAGCACTTTTAGATGTCTATACAATAAGAGAACAAAAAGGAAAAGTTGACGGAACTCAAATAGCAATCATGGGCGATTTGAAATATGGTCGCACTGCACATTCTCTAATTAAACTTTTAAGCCTATATGATAACATTAAAATTTACGGGTTTTCTGTAAAAGGTCTAGAATTGCCTTTACAATACAAAGAATTTTTAAAAGAAAAACATATTGAATATATTGAGAGATCAAGTTTAGATGAGATTCCTTCAGATATTGACTTCATATATCAAACAAGAGTTCAAATGGAAAGACTGGAAGATAAAGGTTTAAAGATAGAGCCAATTATATTAAATAAAGAAAACTTTGCAAGATTTTCAAACCATACCTATATTTTACATCCACTTCCTCGTGTTGATGAAATCTCAACAGAACTTGATGACGATTATAGAAGTTTATATTTTCACCAAGCACACAACGGAGTCCCTACAAGAATGGCTCTTATTTACTCATTAATGAGAGATTATTATAATCTTAATCCTAAAATTTAGTTTAGAACAGATTTCGTAGGTTTTTGAAAAAATAGAAATTTATTTTTAAAAAATAATAAAAAATATTAAATAATTTTAATTTATTAATTAATTTTATTTTTTATTGATTTTATTTTTATTATTTTTTTAATTTATTAAATTAATTTTTTTATTTGCTATTTATTTATATTTTATGTTTATTATTTTAGTTAACGTTTCAAAAATTCATTCTTTAGAAGAAGCCCAAAAATATAAAAATGAATGCCATAAGTATTGATTACGCTTATAGCCCTTGCAAACTATTTTAAGAAAATAATAAATATTTAAAATTCAAATTTTAATTTACATTTTTTCTATCATATCCTTAACAATTAAAATTATAGCCTCTTGTTTTTTGTTATGATAATCTTTTGTTGAGTGTATAAGTCTTTCCCAAGCATCTTGAGTTAAAAGGTCGCTAAAATATAATAATTGTGAAAATTTAAACCCTCTAAATTTTGCAACTGCACACCAAGAAGCACATTCCATTTCGACCGCTTCAGCCCCCAACTTTCTCGCCATTTCAACTTTTTTGTCAGTTTCACGATAGTACGCGTCATTTGTCCAAGTTATTATCTTTTTATAATCAAAATTATTCTCTTTTAAATAATTTTCAACTAACCCATTTAATGCTTTGTCTGTAGATATATAGGTGCTAGGTCTAATATAATGATATGATAAGCCTTCATCTCTGATCGCTTTATTTACTAACACAAATTTATCTTTTATTTTTTCATTTAAACAACCCGCAGAACCGATTGCTATAAATTCATTTATGCCAAAAATAGATAATTCCTCCATTAAAGTAGCGACTGCTGGCCCACCAAGCGGAGCAATAGCAATCAACGCATTTTTATATTCATAAACATTAGTTGTTACACTGCCAGCATGAAATTTAAAGACAACATTAAGTGTATTCAAAAACTGATTATCTTCAGCATTATCATAAAAAACTAAAAAGCATCTCTTAATGCCTTTTTGTTTTACTTTCTCCACATTTTTAAAAACTTGTGGGATTTGCTGTGAAAATGAAAGAGGCGACACTATTTCGTTTTCCCCGTTCCAACTTTCTATTATAGGATATTTATTTTTCATAATTCACCTCCAGTAAACCCTTCTTAACTTTATAAGTATTTGTAAAAACCATAATTTGCTTTAAAACCATTTTTCTCATAAAATCTTTTGCCTCTCAAATTGTCTGTTTCACAATCAAGGTAAATAAAATCACAATTAATGGATTTGCCAATTTTTTATTTTTTAGTTTTAAAATTTTTTTCATATTAAATTATAACATACATATTTAAATTTTCAAACAAATATTTCCTTGAATATACAATTAAACAAAAATACATTTGTTGAAAATATAACTGATTTTTGTTTAAATCTCAACAAATGTATTTTTAAATTTTAAGTCTTAAATACAATTGAATTTTAAAATAATAAAGAATAAACAAAAATTTTTAAATATGATAGAAAAAGTAAATAAATTATTCAAAAAGAGCAAAGAAATATATTTGTTTTTCTTTGCTCTTTCTTTTTATTCAAACTCAATAATTATAATCAGAGTTTTTCTTGTTATCATAGTTTGAATGAACATCAATTTCGCTCTAAATTGCTTTCAATACACTTTACCCAAATTTCGATAATCTAAACTACAAACTCTTTAAATAGATAAATTATCAGTATATTCATATTCTGCTATAATTGAATCTATTGCTTTTTCACGTGATTGTGCTTTAAACCTCATCTCCTTATTTAAAAACGCAGACGCCATCGTAAGAAGAAAACCTCCAAAATACATTCCTATCCCAGCGAAAGTAAGTTTTTGACTATTTTCATATGAGAGTTTTAATGGGCTTGATGAAGATTTTAATATATCAACTGCATAATTATCTGATAAAATATAATTTAATTCTTCTAAATCTTTGCTTGGGTCAGCCATATCTTTTTCAATAACATTGAGGTATTCTTCTGATGACTTAAATGAATTAAGTGCTGAACGAGAATTAATTTCACCACCTCGCCAACATCCACCACCTGCAATAGCTATACTACCTGCTATTATAATTCCTAACCCAAAACACTTTTCAGCTAATTTAAATTTGTTTTTACTTTTGATTAGTTCTTCTAATCTTTCATCTTTATTTTCCATAAAATTACTTCTTTTTGATTTATTATTAAATTTTTAATTTCAACAATTGCTTTGTCAGCCTTATTCAAATACAACCCAGTAGCGTTTTGATCGATTCTTGATTTATATCACACCTTTTGATTAAAGTTAATTCGCTTTAAAACTTTGCCATTTATACACTTGTTGAAATTTCTAACCATATTATACCCCCCCCCGAAAAAATTTGTCAATACCCTTTTTTAAAAAAAATTAAAAAATTTTTAATGTTATCTAACTCATTTTCAGTTTGTTACTAATAAATATAAATTAAATAAAAAAGGTTGTAAATTTAATGTAAAAAATCATATAAAAAGACAAAAAGAAATAAAAAATTAAAAAGCAAAAATAAATATATAATTAAAAACAACACATCTTCAATTTTAAAATAAATTAGAAAATAATTAAGAAATAAATTTTTACAAAAAAGAAGAGCGAAGAAAAGATAAAAACTTCTCTTCGCTCTTCTTTATTAATTAAATAGTAAATATTTCTAAAGTTATTGGTCGCCTTGTTTCTAAAGGTATTCC
>CALWCW010000086.1 GCA_944376495.1 uncultured Clostridia bacterium
TATTGATGTTGACAATTATCAAGGCATTATTCAAATCAAAGCATTATTTGCTGACAGGATTGAATGGTATTTAGATGAGAAAAAAATAAAAACAAACTATAATACCGCTGGTCTATTCACAACTGAATTGAAAGTAAAAAACTTAATCGGTAAATACTTAAAATTCAAACTTATCGGCATAGGCGGAGAAACAATCTCAAAATACTTTGAAATTTTGTCACAGGAGGTGCTATAATGGGTATGTGTAAACCGAGTGGCGGAATCAGCAATCAGATAGGTAGGATAGGCGACTTGAAAACTACTGGGAAACCAAACACCAGAATAGATTTATATAACAAAGATGGTAAACTCATACAGCAAAGATGGTATGGTCCAGACGGTAATGCAATATGGGACCGAGATTGGGCACATGGAAGCGGAGAACATGAATGGCCACACGATCATAGTTGGGATTGGACAAATCCACTGCATCCCGTTAGACTATCATATGAAGATGTGAATGGAAACAAAACTAATCCAAATTATTGTTAATAGGAGAAAATATGGAAAATAAAAGTATTTATGAAGAAATTTTTGAAAAGCCATGTTCAGTTTGTGGGGAAAAAATAAAAAAAGATATTTATGAACAAGGTGATTGTCCATATTGCAAATGGAAAAATAATCATTTTGCAGATATCAATCCAAATATTGTATTGTATCCTAACCTAATCTCACTGAACAAAGCGAAAAAACTTTATAGTGAAGGTAAGCCTTTTGAACCTGATTTAGACGAATTTATGGAAGCATTGCATAGTTATAGCGAAATGCAGTTTGAATATAACGGCGCTTATTATGCTGTTGAGCTTGTGTATGATAAAAACAAGAAACTTGTAATTAGTCTTTATAATTCACAAACAAAGGAAAGCACTATCTTTAACGAAGATGAAGATTTTAAAAATAATGCAAAAGTTGAAGGTAAACTTTTACAAGATATATGGAACGATACAACTGATAGATATTGGTTGCAATAAAAGGATAAAAATGGGAAAAACTAAAAGAATAGTAAAATGTGATGTTTGCAAAAACATGATTGAAATAGATCAATATGGGAATAGTAATGCTTGCGCTAATTGTGGTTGGTTACAATCAGAAGAATCTTATCAACATCCAAATATTCCCGGCATAAGAAACATTCCATCTTTGAATAATGCTATAAAACAATATAATAATGGGGTGTCTACCACATTAGCAAATTTCAATGATTTTATTGAAACATATAACAATTATGGAGAAGTCGAATTTACTCTGAATAACACAAGGTATGGTGTTTTATATGACGATGATAATAAAAAAATAGCATTATTAAATATACAAGCAAATGAAAAACAATTATTCAATGATATACATGATTTTAAACAGAATGCAAAAATAAATGGCAAACTATTAAAAGACTTATGGGATAATGTAACCGCAACTGATTTTTTGCAAGAAACTTAATATAAACATTAAATTCATTTTCTTTTTATAGTGGCTGGATGATGTATCCAGAAAGTCTAATAAAAAACACTACACCGTTTGGAGGTTGGATTAAATGAAAAAATACGATTTAATAAGTTTAAAAAACGAATCACCATATAAAAAATATGGTATAGAAAAAAATTTACACGGAATAATTATTGATATCTTGCAAAATCATATTCAAGTGCTATTTTTTAACCCACGCAATAATGATGAAATTACTTTACTTTATGTAAATAAAAGCGATATATATCTGGATAAAGAAATGTTGCCAGAAAATATTAAAATCGAATTAGAGAAAAACATTGATAAATTAAAAACAAAGGAAAATTCCATTTTTACAACACCAAAATTTAAATTGTTTGATAAAGTCGAATTGATAGTGGATAAAGAAAAATATTCTAAATTTGGATTGCACAATGGAGAAATTGGATTTGTTATAGATGATGTTGTGATTAGTGGTAATATTGAAATTGACTTCCCTGATTTAGACGAAAATAACGAATTTTATGGTGAAACTTTTTCTATCAACATCGACGACTTAAAAATTGTAAAATAAGCATATCACCCGATATGCTTTTTCTTATAAGAATAAGGCTTACATAAATGAGCAATAGTTTATATCGCAATTGACTATGCAGTCTCAAATTCAATTCTTGTCAATTTTACTGGCATAGACAAAAATGGTGTTATCAAAAAATGTAAATGTTTTTTGCTTGTTTTTCTATTCATAAAATGATATAATAAAACTAAAGAGGGAAAAATGGCAAAATATATAAATGAAGAGAATTTAAAATTGTTAGATGAAATTGTAAACTCACAAAAATTTCAAGCAATTGGTGAGCATAATTCGATTATAAAACAAGTGAAAGGGATTATTTCAAACACAAAACCAAATCCCGAAAAATTGTTTATAGCAGAAGGAATTTGGGCTCAACAAAAAATTTTGGAAACTAACACCAAAATTCAAAGTTTAATTATTTGTCCAGAGTATATTTTTACAAATGAAGCAGTGATGATTGTTAAACAATTATCAACTCTAACCGATAATTTATTTATTATTTCATCAAAGACATTTGACAAAATTTCGGAAAGAGATAAACCAGACGGAATACTTTCTGTCGCTTACCTCCCTAGATTTTCTTTAGAAAATTTTAAATTAAATAAAAAAAGCATTATTTTGATACTTGACGGAATTGAAATTCCAGGGAATATAGGAACGATGTTAAGAGTTTGCGATGGTGCTGGAGTTGATGCAGTTTTTATATGTAATAGAAAAGCAAGACTCTCCCACCCTAAATTAATAAAAGGAAGTATGGGAGCCGTTTTAACCGTTCCTATTGTAGAGTTTGTTAATGTAGAGGAATGTTATAATTATCTTCATAAAAATAAATTCAAAATTTATCTGGCGGACACTCGAGCCGAAAAAAATTACTTTGAAGAAGAATATCAAGATAGAACTGCCTTTGTTATGGGAAGTGAACGCTATGGTATTTCTCGTGAATGGTATAATTATGATTGCGGGCTTATTTCATTGCCAATGCTAGGAAAATGTGACTCATTAAATGTAGGAGTGGCTGCAACAGTGTTAATTTATGATGCCACAATGAAAATCAAGTTAGGAGCAAAACATGTTTAAAATAGGTAAATATATTCTTCCTTATAAAATAGATGATAAAACACTTCTTTATAATACAATTAATGGAGCTATTGTTGAAATTGAAAATGATCAAATTACTAATAATGAAATAATAAACTTAAATGATAACGAAGAAAAAGAATTGCTAAAAATGGGTTTTAATAAAGAATTTACTTTAGAAGAGTTAGAAAATTTATATCAATCTCCTCAACATATTATGAATTTAATTATTGAACTTACAAAAAACTGCAACTTACGCTGTGCATATTGTTATCAAAGAGAATGGGAAACTGACAAAAAAACAGTTATTTCAGATGAAATCATTGAAAAAATTTGCAATCTCTGCAAAATAATTTCAAATAAAGATATAAATATTATAACTTTATCATTTATTGGTGTTGAACTTATATTATAAATAGATAAAATGATTACTATTTATAATAAAATAAAAAAAGTAAGCGATGAAAAAAATATTAAACTATATGTATATATAGATACAAATGGGACAATTTTTTCTGATAAATTAAAAGAAATAAAAAATTTATTTATTAATATTACTGTATCTTGTCCTGAAGATCATAATAAATTACGAAATTATATTACTTATAAAGATTGTTATACACAGGTAATTGAAAATATATTAAAAATTGAAAAAGAAATTAAAAATGCAAAACTATCTTTAAGATATAACGTGCATAATAAAAATATTAACGATTTAGAAAAACATATAAAATCACTTATATCAAAAGGAATAAGTTCTAGGGAAATGGATTTGGCTTACACCGTATCCCATAACGAATTTATTAATACTCTTTCAAAGTCTGATTACTATAAATGGCTATATGATGACGCATATAAAATCTTAAAAAAGTACAAATTCTCCATTAGGTATTTCCCTGTTTATAGTTTTTACCCATGTAGTGCTTATTCTAAAAATAGTTTCAAAGTCCATTGTGATGGTAAAATAAGTTTATGTGACTCATGGGATATAAAAAAATCAAAATTTTCAATTGATGATGTAATTAAAAATCCGGATATGTTTTTTGACTTTTATAAAAACATAAAATATTTTACACCTATTAAAAATAAAAAATGTCAAAATTGTAAATTTTTACTCCTTTGTGGAGGATTGCGTTTTTGTGATAAAAATCCTTGTGAAAAATTTAATTATTTAAATCTATTGCTTTCAAGTTTTAAAAATTGCAATTAATTAATTGACTTTTTTAATAAATAGCCTTATAATTATAATTAAAGGAGGAGTATGATGAAAATTTTAAAAAATCCAAATATAACTATCTTTTCTGGATGTTATACACCATGCCAACAAGGTAGTAGTGGCGGAAACAAAATACTCAAGCCACAAACAAATGATAAAAATATTATAATAGCTGGATGTTATACACCATGCCAACAGGGTAGCAGTGGCGGAAACAAACAGTTAGAAGTATGCTAAATTGATTAAAAATAATTACTTTATAAAAAACATCTCGTGAAGAGATGTTTTTTATAAAGCAAAATATATTTTTATTATAAATGCATTTAATTACTTAAAAAATGCTCTGAATGCCTCAAAGGCACTATATAAATCGGCCTTTGAAATTAATTCATAAGGTGCGTGCATTGATATTACAGGAACTCCTATATCTATTGTATCTATATTTAGTTCTGCAATAAATTTAGCAACAGTTCCTCCACCGCCAATGTCAACCTTTCCTAGTTCCGCAGTTTGCCAAACAACATTATTTTCTGCAAAAATCTGTCTTATTTTCCCAACGAGTTCTGCTGATGCATCATTAGAATCGCTTTTACCACCAGCGCCTGAAAATTTGTTCATACAAACTCCGCATGAAAGAATAGCAGAATTATTCTTCTCAAACACGTCAGGGAAATTTGAATCATATCCGCTTGTTACATCCGCAGATATACAAATTGAGTTTTTTCTAACTTTTTTAGCATTTTTTCCTAAAATTTGACAAATATCTTCAATAATATCTTCAAAAACCTTTGATTTGATACCTGTCGTTCCTTCGCTTCCTATTTCTTCTTTGTCAACCAATATGCAAATATTTGTGTTAATATCATTCTCTTGCTCTAGCATCGCAATCATTGCAGGATATGCACAAGACCTATCATCATGACCATAACCGCCTATCAATGCCCTATCAAAACCAACATCTCTTGCCTTTAATGCGGGAACGGCGGAAAGTTCAGCACTTAAAAAATCTTCTTCGGTCATTCCATATTTTGCATTTAAAATATTTAAAATATTGTTTTTTATCTTATTACCGTTTTCGCCTTCTTTAACAGTCATCCCCCCTACCACGACATTTAGTTGTTCACCGCTTATGAATACATTTGCTTTTTGCTCCATTTGACTTTTACCTAAATGCGGAAGAAGGTCATTAATATAAAACACTGGGTCGTCATCTTTTTCTCCAATATTAATTTCTATCTTATCTCCATTTTTTACTATTACGACACCATGTAAAGCAAGAGGCATGGCTGTCCATTGATATTTTTTTATTCCACCATAATAATGTGTCTTTAAGAAACACAATCCATCACTTTCATAAAGTGGAACTTGTTTTATATCAATGCGTGGAGAATCTATATGAGCGACAATAATTCGCATACCAATCTCTTCAATATCACCTTTTCCAATTCTAAAAGCGACCACGCCTTTGTTTCTGTTGATAAAAATTCTTTTATCGCCAATAGTCAACTTATCTCCAAAATCATAATCTTTAAAACCATTTTGTTTAGCCATTTTGTAAAAACTGTCTGTAATTTCACGTTCTGTTTTGTTTTCATTTATAAAAGTCATATATTTTTGTGCAAAATTAAACATTTCTTGTTTTGTTTTTTCGTCAACAAGTTCATAATAATTTTTCTTTACATAACTAAAATCCTTTATTTCTTTATTATTTTTCTCAATATTTTCCATATATTCTCCTTTTCTTTATTTTATTAATTAACCTATTTTTTGTCAAACATAAAGTTAAAATTCGCAAAAAACTTAAAAAATAAACACATTTTGTTCACAAATTACTTAAAAAAAGCGTAAAAATTTAAAAAATTTCTAACTTTTACGCAGTTTTTAAATAAATTAAAAATATAAATCTTCTGGCAAGACAACATCGCAATAACCTTGTTTTGCTTGACAAAGAGGACATTCTTCCCATGCTTCTTTGTCAAAACTTACATATCCGCAGGCTGGACATATCCATGCAACTTTCTTTGCCTTTTTATAAACTTGTTTGTCTTTAAATTGTTTATATAACTCCTCAAAAACTTTTGCATGACGAATTTCAACGTCTTTAATCATGCTAAATGTCTTTGCAATATCTTCAAAGCCTTCTTCTATTGCAGTTCTTTGAAACTCATCATATGCCTTCGCTTCGTCTAACTCATCTTCGCACAAAAGTTTCAAATTGTTTAACAAATCCCATTTTTCTTTAAAAGGATAACCAGCACAAACATCTATATTATCAATTTGTTTTAATTCTGCATCTTGTAAATGTGTATAAAGCACTCTGGCGTGATTAAATTCTTGATAAGCAATTCTATCAATTAAGGTTGCTATTGCCTCATATCCATTATATCGAAACCCATACTCACAAAATTCATATCGAGTTCTTGCTGAACACTCTGCTGTAAATGCTCTTGCTAAGTTTATATACGTTTTACTATCTTTTAACTTCATTTTTATTCCTCCATGCTTAAAGTATGTTTAATTTTTGTTTTATTATTCAAATTTTTGTTTTTTATTTAAAAGAGCTAGGAAGCCCCCGTTTTTACAATGTAAAAATGGGAAAATGCAACCAGGTTGCATTTTTACAAGCCCAAAAGGGCTTGTGCTTCCTAGCTCACCTAAACAATAAATCTATTTCAAACAATTTTTTATATTTGATAATCATTCATCACATTATAAAAATAAATTAAATTTTAACAAAATTTTAAAAATTTTCTCTTATTTTGATAAAAAAGGTCACATTTTGCATAATTTTTCGTAAAATGATTGACATAATAACATAAATGATGTAATAATAATCAAAGGAGTTTTTATGATAAGTTTATCAAAATTTTCATCTTGGCTTGAAAACGGCTTAAAAACAATGTCACAAGAAAAAGCATATTGTCTAAACTTATTTGATGACGATGATGAGCTTACTTGTGAACTTGTTGGCACGAATGAATTACATAAAGAAGATGATGACTGGTATTTTGATGAAACAAAAGTATATGGTAGAGAAAAACCTCTTTTAATATGCTTAACCGATAATGAAAACAATTTTGAATCCATAATGAAAAAGTTTACAGCACTATTAGATAAAGTTGTCCGTAGTAATAAAGTAATTCAAAATTTATTAAATAAAAAACCTTTTGCATATGGCTTCATTGATGGAAAATTAACTTTTATTGAACCTAATGAAAACGAACTTGTATAAAGTTCGTTTTTTATAAGCACGAGCAACGCAAACAAAAGAGCGTTTTTTATAAAAAATTTACAAAAATAAAAGTTTAAAATTTTTAAACTAATTAAGATAAATTAATTTATTTATTTTTCATTAAAATATTTTATTTTTTTATAATTTTATGGTATTATTTTCACATGAAAGAATTAACTCAAAGAAAGAAAAAACTAATTTATAAATTTTTAATACAAATATTGGTTGTAGGTTTGGCTGGAGGTATAGGAGGAATTGCCTTCACAACTTTTTTTCAGTCACAAGGCATAACTCCGACTGGACTGTCTGGATTTGCACTTATAATAAGTAAACTTTTGTCACAAATCGGAATAAATCTATCTACCTCAATTGTATATCTTATAATTAATGCTATTATATTTATCTTTGCATTGCGTATTTTTGGTTGGAAATTTTTAGTATTATCTGGTGTTGGAATTGCAACTTATACGATTGGAATGGAGTTTGGATATATTGATGCCCTTGTAAACGGAACAGGTGATACCCTCCTATTTGCTATTGTTGGTGCAATTATTGTCGGTTTAACAATAGGTCTTGCATTAAGATTTGGTGGCTCAACAGGCGGAAGTGAAATAGCAGGCTCTATTATAAATCGCTACTTTCCAAAAATAAAAACTGGCAACTGCATTTTAATAATCAACGTTATTGTTTTAGTTTTAAGCATAATTACAGGCGGTGTTCAAACCGGCTTATATGCCCTTGTTGTTTCTATCATAAATTCTCTTGCAACAAATATGGTGCTTGATGGTTCAAAACGTGTCGTTGCTTACTATATAATATGTGATAAAGATGAAGAGGTTTCAACCGCTATACTTGGGAAATACAATCGTGGAGTAACTAGGCTTAAAGCCCTTGGTATGTTTTCAAAACAAGAAAAATCACTTCTTCTTTGCGTTGTCCCAAGTGAACAGTCACACGAAATGAAAAAACTTGTTCTGAATATAGATAAAAATGCCTTCATCTTTTCTGCACCTGCAACAGAGACCGTGGGCGAAGGCAGTTTTATGAAAGAAATGACTGTAATCAAAAGTAGATTAAAGTCTTTTTCGGCTACGTTAAAAACGAAAAATCATTATTCTAGACATGAGCATATTAAACAATTAAGATTAAAACGCAAACAAAAACGTTTTAGAAAATTTGACAACTTGATTCAAGACGAGTTACAAACTAAAAAAGACAACAAAATTCAAAACCATATAGAAAACGACAAAAGGACTAGTTTACAACTAAAAATTAAAAATAAATATGCACGTGGAAAAGCCAACTCAATAACTTACAAAATTAAATAATGATATTTAAACAAAAAATCCCTCTTTAATTTGTGGTGAACCCAAAGTTAAACAACTTTTAGGAGTTCACTTCGATTTAAAGAAGGATTTTTTATTAACATGATATTGAAGAAAGATTCTTATTAAAATAATATTGCTAAATTGCCCGAGGCAAAACCATATGAAATTAAGAAAACGACAAATAAATAAAAGAAAATACTGCAATAAGCGTTAACTCTTTGCCATGGATTACCCACTTTTATACCTTGAAGATTGCTATTTAGCATAAAACAGTTTGCCATGCAATAAGTTAAAATAATAAGGCACATCCATTCATTAACAACTTTAAAATAATATAGTATAAGGCAGGTGATGCCAATAAGGCAAGAGATTACCCCCATTATTCTTGACATTATCATTTTACGTTTTAAAAAACCTGAATAATCTTGAATGTCTTTTTTAGATATATTAATCATATTTTTTCCTTTTATAATATAATTGTAACGAAATAACAAATTTTTGTCAAACAAATTAGAAATCTGGAACAAAATTTTCATCAGCACTAGAGTAGTCTTGTATAAAACCTTTATTTAATCCGATTTTTAATGCATGATTTAAAACAATTTTGTATTCTAAAGGATAAAGTTTTCGCTTTATTGGGCTGTTGTATAGAGGAATGAACTGTGACATTAAACTTATAAGTGGGTTATCTATATTTTCTTTTATTGCGTCCAATATTTTTATGCTGTCACTGGTATGTCCTGGCAATACGAGATGTCTTATTATCACTCCCTCTTTTAAAATATCGTTTTCATATATATTATTGCTTTTTTGTTTTTTCATTTCCTTAATTGCCTCAATGGCCACCTCAAAATAATTAGGACAAGCCGACAACTCTTGCGAAATCTGTGAAGAAAAATACTTGAAATCAGGCATAAAAACATCAACAACCTTTGCAACCTTTTTTATCATTTCTTTAGATTCATATCCGCTACTATTCCAAACTATTGGAATTGGACATTTAAAGTCTTGTAAACTTTCTATTAATGCACTGCTAAAATGTGTTGGAGTTATTAAGTCTATTGACGAGAATTTAGTTAAATCATAACTTTCTAGTAGTTTTCGAAATTCTTTTGGTGTGTATTGGGTTCCCTTACTTATGTGAGATATATCATAGTTTTGGCAAAAAGAGCAACGAAGATTGCATCCCGAAAAGAAGATTGCAAGCGCACCATTTTGACCACTAATACATGGCTCTTCCCATTTAAAATTAGGAATAATCTTTGCAACCTTTATATCCTTTCCCTCTTTGCAATATCCTAGTGATTTTTCTCTATCTACTCCACAGGCTCTAGGACAATCAAAACATAACATAGTATAATTATAGCAATTAATTTACAATTTTTAAAGAATTTTAATTAAATTTATTTATTTTATATTTAATTTTTGTATTAATTTTTTAATTTATTATTTTTTTATATATATTTTTTTAATTTATTTTTTCTTTAAAATATTTTTAAAATATTTTTAAACTTTTTACTCCTTGACAAACTCAAAAAAATATTGTATATTTTTCATATGCTTATGAAAAAGAAAAACAATAAGAAAAAAGGATTTGTCCGTTATTTCAAAAAAACATATAAACAAAGTCGAGTATATTTATTAAGACTTCTTTTATCTGCTATATTATCAATAGTTATAACAGTTCTTGCAAACTTACTTGAAGTCAAAGAACTAACCTATCTCAATGCCTTTTTAGCAATAGGATATTTTTCAAATATGATAGCCTTTGGCTTTTCAAATGGTATGAATATTTTTGTCAATCAAAATATTTCCTCAAAAGAAAAAGTAGAAAAATATTCTAAAATTGGGTTTGAATTAACCTTTGCTTTTTCTCTTGTTTTTACCGCTTTTTTAATTGCCTTTCCTAAATTTTTTATGGAAACAATTGGCGGTTATGTGCCTGAAGATTATACCTTTTATTATGTCATGTGCGGGTATTTCTTTTTAAACTGTTTATTTAACTATATGACAGATATTTTAAAAGAATTAAAACTGATGAAAATGAACTTATTTGCAACCATTTCACCATTGGTTATAACAATTGTCGGTTTTTTAGTAATTTATTTTGCTGGAGTGTATTGGCTTACTTTAATTGCAATAATTTATTTAATAAGCACAGCATTTGGCCTTGTTTACTCTTACATTGCATTTTTAAAAAACAATATTGTCAAGATTAATTTTTTAAAATTTGATTTTTCAAAATTGAATTTAAGACAATGGCTTATAATAATCAATAACTTCCTATCAGAATTAATCTGGGAAGTTGGCTACTATGCAACTAGTGTTTTTCTGTTGCGAACAAGCGATGCTATTTTTAACACTTATTCTTATCTTGAATATATACTTGATATATTCAATTGTTTCCTATTTGCATTTATCACAATTACCTCTATTAAAATTTCTCGGGCACTTGGGCAGAATCAATTTCAAGAAGCATATAGGCATGCAAAATATTCAATCTATGCAACTTTAGTAATTTGGGCTTTTTATTTCATAGGTTCTATAATCTTAATTTATCCTGTAGCACTAGGAGCAAATAGTGAGTATTTTGATTTAATGTTTTTGGCAATTCCATGCTATTCATTTATTCACCTATTTAGGTTTATTACTTGGAATTTTTCTAGTTACATGTTAAGGCTTGGTGGAAAAAATACTCTTGTTTTATCAACTGAAATTTTTAGCACAATTTTTCTAGTAACTATTTGTTTTATCACGAAGTTTTTGCCTGTAAACATATTTCTTGCTTATTTCTTAATAGTTTTGCCTGATATTATAGTTTTACCAATTTATTGCATTTATTTTAAAAACAAAAAGTGGCTTGCAAACATTAACGATGACCCAAAAAGCCTTTCCAATACAATAAAAACCTTTATATTTGATTTTGATGACACAATCTCATATAACGTCGATTGGAGTGATTATGTTCGACACATAAACGATTTCTTTAACGAACATTTTTCTTATTTAAATGAAGAAGAAAGAAAAGAACTATTAAAAAAATATCTTCATAAGACAAAACTTGATGATGATTATGAACTTATAAAAATATTGATGGATAAGGAAGGAACTGCACAGGCTTGGCTTGACTATAGAGATTCTTGGACTGAACTTGATGAAGGCGAGAAAAACGCAAAACATATTCCAAATGAAGAATTAAATAAATTCGTTGAACAAGCAAAAAGATTGGGAGGAAGACTTTATATAGTTTCCAATTCACGCATTAAAGAAATTAAACGCTTTGCAGATTACCATAATGTTGACCTATCAATTTTTGATGATATTTATATTAATGAATTTAAGCAGACTAAAGAAGGAAAAGGCTTGTATTACAAAAAAATAATGGAAGAAGATGAACTTTCTCCAAAGGAAGTTATGGTAATAGGAAACAGCTATAAAAGTGACATTCTCCCCGCTAAAAAGTTGAAAATGAAATATTATAAATGTTATGAAGGATTCACCTACGAAGAAATTGTGGGATAGTTTTAAAATTAAAATAGGAGATTAAAAATCTCCTTTTTTATTAAATTTATTATAACTAATCAATTAATATTAATTTTTCTCAATTTAAAATTAAATATGGCAACATATTTAATTTTTTATTTAACATTATTTATTTTTTTTGTTATAATAAAAAAAATATATTTGATTACTATAAGATTATATTTTATACAAATAATAAATAGAACAAAGATAAAAAAGGGTAAATACAATGGAAGAGATTAAAGGTAAGATAAATAGTGTGGAAAGTATGGGATTGGTTGATGGTCCAGGCATAAGATATGTCGTTTTTCTTCAAGGCTGTGAACTTCGATGTCTTTATTGTCACAATCCAGAAACATGGGATTTGAATGGAACAAGTCAACTTATCACTCCCTCACAATTGATGAAAAAAATCAAAAGATTTAAAGCATATTTTGGGGAAGATGGTGGAGTGACCTTTTCTGGCGGAGAACCTTTGCTTCAACCTAAATTTTTACTAGAATGTTTAAAACTCTGTAAACAAGAGAATATTCACACAGCATTAGATACTGCAGGAGTTGGATTTGGTGATTATGATGAAATTTTAGATTACACAGATTTAGTTATTCTTGATATTAAGGCTGTTAAAGAAGATGATTATAAAAAAATCACCGGGCAACCAATGACAAGATTTAATGCTTTTTTAAAGGCATGTCAAAAAAAAGTAAAAAAGATGTGGCTACGACAAGTTATAGTGCCTAATCTAAATGATAATGAGCAAAACATTGAAAATATTAATAAATTTATATCAAACCTTAAAAACATTGAAAAAGTTGAGTTACTGCCCTATAAAACAATCGGTGTTCACAAATATGCTGACTTGAAAATGAAATATAGACTTGATGGCGTGCCAGAAATGAATGAGATTGAATGTAAACGCCTTGAAAAATTGATTAATTTGAATAATTGAAAACAAATTACAAAATGATTATTTTTTCAACGAACACATAAAAATAAAAAACTTAAAACGCAAAAATTTTAATAAAAATTCTAAAAACTCCGTTAAAATTAAACTTGAAAATCTTTAGATATTTATAGAAATAATTTTTACGATGCTTATTGTTTTCAATTGCATCGTTTTTTTAAAATACGCATTTGAACATCATAAAAATTATTAAAACAATTACAAAAATATCAACTTTTGTCGGACTATGAAGACCCACGTTTTCATGTTTTGATAAAAAATGACAATATTAGACAACTTTCGACAAAATATGACACAACTTATAGTTTATTTTGTTGAAAAAAAGTGCTATCTTGTTTATGTGTCAAAAATTAAAGGAGAAGAAATATGGATAATAACAAAATTAAAATTTTATTTGCAGATACAGATGGTGAGGAACTTGTTAAATACTTTCAAGGAAAAGATAAATACGAAGTTGTTGGAAATGTCAATAATGGGCAAGACCTTGTTAAACTTGCAGTAAGCACAAACCCTAATTTTATTGTAATGGACGTTATGCTTGCAGGAATGGACGGATTCATGGTTTTAAACAACCTAAAAAAGAATATGCCTACCCTGCCAAAAATAGTTTTTATTTCAAATATATCTCATAGTGGTTTTGTAACTAAAGCAATAAAAGAAGGTGTTGACTATTTCATGGTAAAGCCAATCATGCCCGAAAACCTTGAAGAACGACTTGAAGATTTAAAAGATAACAAACTTGAAGAAGATGCCAAGAATGAAAAACAACTTGAAGAAAAAATTTCAAATATTTTTATAAGTATTGGAATTCCAGCTCATATTAAAGGGTATCAATTCTTAAGAGAGGCTGTAAAACTTGCCGTTGAAGAACCAGAAATAATAGGGTCAATTACAAAAAGACTTTATCCTACTATAGCGGAAAAGTTTGAAACAAGTTCATCTAAAGTAGAAAGAGGGATGCGTCATGCAATTGAAGTTGCTTGGAATAGAGGGAAAATAGAAAATATTAATGCGCTTTTCGGATTGAAAATTTATAGTAGCAATGAAAAACCTACAAATGGAGAACTTATTGCTTTAATCGCTGATAAAATGTTAATGGAAGGCTAATTTGTTTTTGATTTTTTGCTTTTTTGTGTTAAACTTAATTGTCAAAGGAGCAATAGATGATTAAGTTTATAAATTTAAAGGAAGATGCTGGCAATGTCGATTATGCCTTAAAACTAGTCGAAATTGAAATTGATAATGCAAAAAGAGAAGGAGTTGTCTGCTTAAAAGTATTGCATGGTTATGGTTCGCATGGAAAAGGCGGAGCTATGGCAAGTGCTTTGAGAATCCAACTTGCTCAATGGAAAAAAAGTAAATTTATTGTTGACTACTTTGGTGGTGATAAGTGGAACTTGTTTGATAACTCCACTCAAAAAATCTTGATGCTTGATAAAACAATCTATAATGATGAAGATATGAACAAAGGTAATCCTGGTATAACTATTATTCAAGTAAGTGAAAAAAATCCCGTTTTATAACGGGGTTTTTATTATTAAATAAAAATTTATATAAATTTTTATTGTTTTTTTATTTATTTTTTATTTTTAATAATATTTTTTTATTTATTATTATTTTTATTTTTTCGTTTTTTAATTTTATTTTTATAAAAAGTAATTAAATAGTAATTAAAGTATAAATCTTTTCAAAAAAAGTCTTAACTATGAAGTTAAAACTTTTTTGTTTTATTTTGTTTTCCCGACAAGTTCGTAATGCCCATCACCTGACTTATCGACTCTAAACATATAATAATTAGTATCAGTTTCTGTTTCGTCAGAATCAGAACTTGTATCAGAGTCACTTTCACTAGCCTCAAGTTGTGCATAGAAATAGATATAGTCACCAGTATAACCGCATTGTCCAGATATTATTCTTGTCATAGTAACAAGCGTTTGATTTGCATTTTGGTTGCCATTAAGAACGTCAACTACATTTATTCTTCCAATGCTTGTTGAATTTGAATAGTAAACATAATCTCCATCAACAAAAAGAATATCTGTAAAGGCATCTGAAGATAAGATTAGTTGTGCATCACGAGTAAGTTCTAAAGTTTTATACATTAAAGAGCCATTTGACAAGAATACATAACCATTTGCTGCTGTTTCAATATTACTTATAGTTTCTGCGCTATGAAATCTATTTGCTGAAGTTGGATAGAAATAATTATCAGAATTTGCTAAATCTTTTATATAAATTTCAGTGCCGTCATAAGTATAAGCATAGAAAACAATATCTCCTTCTCGTCCTAATAAGGTAACTGTCGTTCCAGCAACTCCGGGGTCTAAAGTTGTAACTTCGCCTGTAGCGAAATCAACCGCTTTAACTGTGTCAGTTTCAATTAAAGATGTTTCAGAATTTTGAGTAAAAATAATATTTTTATCGGTTGAATTTTCGTCACTGACAACCGCACTTTCTATATTTTCTACTAGAGTTGTTGTTTCACCAATTGATGAGCCAATTCTAATAGAATATAAATTATATGTGCTGTCGGCGGTTGGTGCTTTGATAACATAATAATAGTTATCATCGCTACCCTTTTGAACTGTTATAAAAGAACTATCATCATGCCTAAAAGTGTCAATTTCCTCAAATCCATCACCATTAAATCTAATTCTAAAGAGAGAAACTTGAGTATAGTCATTTTCTAGATTGCTAGTTCTGTGAGTGTTTGCTGATGTAAAATATAAATATGAGCCAAGAGCAAACATATATTGGTTTTGATAGCCTATTAATTTTTCACTTAAAACCGTTTGAATGTTAAGCGGACTTGTGTTTTGCCAATCAGTATTATCAACTTCGTCATCATAAGACAATCTACCAGAAACATCTAAACGTGCAAGATAGCCTGTGTTCGCTGCCGTGTTATAATTAAAATCCTCGCCGTCACTTGCAGTATAACCATTTCCGTAATAAATATAGTCGCCTATCTGTGCAACTTGTCCTTGAAAATACTCTACTTCATCAAAATAAATTGGATTACCATTTTTATCAAAGACATCACTTACGGTCGCACACCCTACCATAAGGAAAGCAACACAAAATATCATTGATAAAATTTTAAATAAATTCTTTTTCATAAACTCTCCATTATATTTTTTACTTTTAAAGTTTACAACAAATTGATTAAATTGTCAAATAAATATAAGTTAAGATTGAATTAACTCCATTTTATATTAACAATCATATTCTTTGCCTTAGGATTTTATAATAAATTTGTTAACCCCACTAAATCATTTCAATTATGAACAAAAAAGATTTTTTTAAACAATGATTATTATTCACATTAATATTACCTACTACATTTGTGTATTTTTTTCACTGTTTTTTAGTTTAGTATATTTTTATCAAATTATTATTAACAATATCACATGAGGTTAAGTAATATTTGACCCCATTTTTTTCAAAGTAGGTTGGGATATTTTTATAGCCATGCAAATGTCCATAAACCACACTATCTACATTATATTTTTCAAATAGTAAAGAAAAATCGCTATCATCTCGAGTTGAGTTCATTGGCGGATAGTGCATCATACAAATAATCTTCTCATTGTTTTGTTGAAGTTTTTTTGCCGCTTCTAACGTTAAGCCTAACCTTATTATTTCTCTTTGATAAACCCTTTCATCTTCTGGTGTTCTTTGGGCGTTACGTTCTATCACTTGCCACCCTCTAGTCCCGCAAATGATAAATTCGCCAAATTTCATAGCATCATTTTGAATTGCATAAAAATCTTTGGGAAGTATTGAGCGGAGTTTTGAAACAGAACTCCACCAATAATCATGATTGCCCTTTATGATAATCTTTTTCCCGGGCAGTGTTTCTAATAGTTTAAAATCTTCAATCGCATTTTCAAGTTTCATTGCCCACGAAAAATCACCAGCAAGTAGGACTACATCATCTTGCCCTACAACTTCTTTCCATTGATTAAATATTTTATCAAGATACCCATC
Organism: uncultured Clostridia bacterium; assembly: GCA_944376495.1. Classification (GTDB taxonomy): domain Bacteria; phylum Bacillota; class Clostridia; order Christensenellales; family UBA1242; genus Caccovivens. Next base: position 17,389 of record CALWCW010000086.1, read on the forward strand.
CCAAACTGGCCCAAAAATATCCATGGGTTTTGAATTATTTACCGAAAGATGTAAATCACTTATTGCATAAATGTTCATGCCATTCCCTTTAAAACTTCTTGAACCATTCTCATATCACATTTGCCATTGTAATTCTCTTTAAAATATTTCATTACTATTGAAATCGACTTATCTGGCAAAGAAGTAATTATCTCTTTGATTTCATCTTCAGATAACATCTTTGGAAGATATTTTTTTGCTATTTCAATTTGATATTCAATATTTTCAACTTCTTTATCATTCCCAACCTTGCTATAATTTTGTTTTTCTTCCTCAAGTTCTTTGATGGTCTTTTGAAAGATATTTGAAATATCAGCATCTTCAATATCCCCACCTTTTTCACGTTTTCTTATTTCTTCAAGTTTAATTTTATTTAAAACAACACTATAAAAATTTCTTGCAACAACATCTTTATCCTTCATTGCTTGTATATTTGCCTTTTTAATTTCATCGTATAACATATAAATCTCCTTTTACGAATAAATTATATAAAATTTTTGAAAATAATCAAAATAAAATCATGTAAATAAATAATTTATATTGCTATATTTTGTTTATAAAATAAAATTCGTTTTGCTTTTGTTATTTTAAATAAACTAAATATAAATCTATATTATTTTAACTATTTAAATAAAAATTTTAACATTTCTCTTGACAAAAGAAGTATTTTTGATTATAATCTTTGCATAACACTTTTGGCAGCATAGCTCAGCTGGCTAGAGCGCAAGATTCATACTCTTGAGGTCACTGGTTCGATCCCAGTTGCTGCTACCATATTTTCTAAATCAAACGAAGTCTTGTTGCGACTTCTTTTTTATTTAAATTGACATATAGGAGAATTAAAATGATTCATTCATTATCTGGCGGAGAATTAAAAATAAACAATTCATATGACTTTGCAAAAGTTGAAAATTTAAATAACGGAGATATTTATTGGTATATTTCACCTTTTCCTTCTTTAAAAATAAATGATATTGTTTTAGTCCCTTTAAAAGAAAATCAAATTAAAGGCAGAGTGATAAGAATTGATAAAAATGTTTCTGAACAATCTTTTCCTATTCCTATAAAGAGAATGAGAAAAATCATAAAAATACTATCTTAAATTTTTAATTTATTTTCAAAAATTTAAATATTTTCTATTATTAATTTTATAAATAGCAAATAAAAAAAATCGGCTTGAAAATTCCGATTTTTTTATTTAGTTTAAACCATATTTTTTATTGAATTTTTCAACGTTACCGCTTGCATCAACAACCTTTTTCTTCCCTGTAAAGAAAGGATGACATTTATTGCAAATATCTATTGATAAAGTATCACCTTTTACATTTGATTTTGTTTTAAAAGTATTGCCACAAGCACAAACAACGGTAACTTCATGATAATCTGGATGAATTTCTTTTTTCATTGTTTTCTCCTTTTAAAAATTAATCTCCAACATATGGAAGTAATGCCATATTTCTTGCTCTTTTGATTGCTGTGCAAAGTTCACGTTGATGATATGAGCAAACACCTGTTTGACGTCTTGGAACAATTTTTCCTTTTTCAGTGACGTATTTTTTAATCTTTGCAATATCTTTATAATCAATAACTTTTTCGCCAGCTATACAAAAAGCACAAACTTTTTTCTTTGAAACAGGTTTACGAAATTTTTTAACAACAACCTTTTCTTCAGTTTTTACTGTATCAGCCATTATCTTTATCTCCTTTTAATTAAAATGGTAAACTGTCATCATCAATTGGTTCAAGTTCAACAGAGTCCGCACTAACTGTTTTTTCATTAGTCATAACAGCAGAGTCTGTATCAGTTGGTTTGCTACCTAAAAATTCAACATCGTCAGCAACAATTTCAGTTGAATAACGTTTTGTCCCATCACTTGCTTCATAAGAAGAATTTTGTATTCTTCCACTTATCGCACATTTTGAACCTTTCTTTAAAAATTTATGACAGATGTCAGCAAGTCCTCTCCAAACGACAATATTGAAAAAGTCTGCTTGAGGAGCATTGCTATCATTTGAGCCAAATCTTCTTGGAACTGCTATTGAAAATCGGCAAACTGAAACACCGCTATTTGTAGTTGTAATTTCAGGGTCTCTTGCCAAGTTTCCTATTAAATATACTTTATTCATAATATCTCCTTATTTTTGTTCTTACAGTTTATTTGTAAATTATTTACGAACAAACATTTGACGAACAATACCTTCTGTGATGTTCATGAGTTTTGCCATTGCGTCAACTTCTTGAGGATCCATAGTTATATTCATAAGCACATAAAATCCTTCGTTTTTGAAGTCAATTGGATAAGCAAATTTTCTCATTCCCCACTTGTCAATTCCTTCGATAGTGCCGTTTTTGCTTTCAACGTATTGAGAGAATTTTTTTATTAATTCCTCACGTTGTTCTTCGGCTACATCAGAAGAAATGATGTAAAGAAGTTCATACTTATTCATGTTTTACCTCCTTTTGGACTAAATTGGTTTTTTGCTATACACAAAAAACAAGGACAGTAAATTCTACTGCTTGAGTATGATTATACATTCTTTTGCCTTGTTTGTCAAGAAATTTCTTTAAATAAATAATATATCATTAAAACAAATTATACTTTTTATTCTTTTAATTCTTTTTATTTAAAAATAAATCCTATTACATTTTTAATTTGTTCTTCATTTGTTTTTATATGTAAAATCATTTCTTTCTATAAAAAGATAAATCTCTTTTCTTTACGAAAAGAGATTATCAAAACTTTTTTTATAACAATCATTGAGCCACTTTATAATAATTATTATAAATTTTACCATTATAAATTATATTTTGCTGACCTAATACATAAGAATCATTTAATATATACTCATGTCCTTCGTCAAATTCGCTATTTATAAAGATGTTCGCTGCACCAATATTATAATCACCATCTATCATCGACTCAAAAACTAATTGCGAATCAATATAAATAAAACTTTCGTCAGTCACTCCCGCAAAAGTATTAATATCAATTTCTTCAACTGAAGAAGGAAGCACAAATTCGTTTATCATTGATGAGTAAATAAATCTATCTGAAATAGTTTTTATAGTTGCCTCTTCTTCAAAAGTGAATGTTGATAAATTATCACAATAAGCAAATGCGTAACTACCTATATATTCCACACTTTTAGGTATAGTGATTTGATAAACATCAGAATAAGCAAAAGCATATGCTTCAATCATTTTAACAGAGTTTGGTATATTAATTTCTATGATAGGACTTCTATAAAACGCTCTTTCACCTATTATTTCAACATAATCAGGTATATTATTATCAAGTCCTAAAATGAGTTTATTATTCGCCTTTTCAATTAAAGTCTGTCCATTGACATCTTCATAATATTGATTTTCGTTATCAACTTCAATTGTCGTAAGTGAACTTCTATTTATAAGACCTATTGAATAAACATTTTTAGGTATGAATAAATTTTTTATTAACGTCCCATAAAATGCGTTATCACCAATTTGAAGTAAACTTTCAGGTAGCGATACACTTGTCAAAGCACTTGATGAAAATGCGTTGTTTCCTATTATCTCTAGTCCGTTTGGTAATTCTATTTGATTAAGTCTTGGACAAGAATATAACGCATAATTTTCTATTTCCTTTATCTCACCTAAAAACGTAACATTAGATAAACTATTGCAATTTGAAAACGTATTGTTTGAAATCTTCGTAACATATTGAGGAATAGTTATGTTGTTAAGATATTTACAATTTGAAAAAGCAAAACTCCCTATAAACCTTATTGAATTTGGCAAGGAAATATTTTGCAATAGATAAGGTTCTTCTCCAAAAAATTCCCAAATAGGATTCACATAAAACGCTTTACTCGCTATTTTATAAACATCAAACATTTCGTTTTGATACGTAATGGTATCATAAACTGTTAGATTGGTGCTAGATTTTGTCCCGCCTATCACTTGTGCTTTGTTTACATCTAAATAAAGCCTATAATTTACATTTTGATAACTGACTGTTGTTGTATTATTGTTGAAAAGTGCGTAATATGTCTTTGGGGAAGTAAAATTATACTCAATTTTAATAGTGGCATCTTCTGAAAAAATAGGATTTTCAATTGAGTCCTCTGTCCAGCCTAAAAATGTTCCTTGTGACGTAGAGGCAGTTAAAGTTAAAATATTGCCGTAAACAAGTTCTCCTTCATAGTTCGCCGAGCCAAGATTATAATCAGTGCTATAAACATAAAAGGTATGATATTCCGCTGTTTCTTCCCAAAGTGCAGAAAATTCTAAATTCCCTGTTGTGCCAGTTGGAATAGTAACATTTTTTGTAGCAGTCGTCAGCCACTGCCCAATCCAACCTAAAAATGTAAAGCCCTCTCTTGTTGGGTTTGGAATTTCAATAACTTCGCTATCGACGTTATAACTTGTCACAAGTCCATCAACTTGCCCACCATTTAGGTTATAAGAAATGGTATATTCCACTCTTTCCGTTTCAAAATATAGTGTTATATCATCTGCCGGCATTTTGAATTTAAAATCATAAATTTCCACCTCTTCATTATTAAGAATATAATAAATTCTACTTATTTCATACCCTGGAGAAAGTGATGGCGTAATATTAATTTCTATTCCATAATTTGCGGAAGAATAATCGGTTGTTATTATTCCGTAATCAGAACTGTTGTCAATTAAAATATCGTAAAAAAGAATATTATAATTAAAATAAATTGTAATAGTATTTGCAGGCATTGTAAAAGAATTGTCAGTTATATAAATAGGTTCAGTTTTGCCACTTTCTATATAATAAGCCTCGCCAAATTCATAGCCCGCATCAGCGAACACCTCAAATTGAACAACTTCGCCATAACTTGCAGAATCTTGAATATTTACATTCCCGTTTTGGCTGTCTATTGAAATAGTATAGTCACGCAACTGATAATTTGCCCTATAAGAGCCCATCGTTTCATTTGATATAATAAAGGAATAAATATATTCGGTGCTCACAATTTCGCCATCTCGTGTCCAGTTCAAAAAGTTATAACCATTTTGTCTAGGAGCAATCAAAGTCACCTCTTGTCCCTCTATATATTCTCCGCCTCCTGAAAGTTCACTTGAAATAGTATCATAATTGCAACTTAAATCAATTGTATAAATAGGTTTTTTCCAAACAAATAAATATAGCATAACAAAAAGAATAACGACCACAACAGCCGACCCTAATATAGACAAATATAGTGCCAATTTTTTCCTTTTGCTATTCATATCATTATTTTATCACAAAATATCAATTATTAAAAGTAATTTTTGATGTCAAGATAAAAATTTATTATATTAATTCTTTCTAAAAATTAATATTAATATATAAAATAAAAATTATTATAAAAAAATAATTAATAAAATTTAAAATATACAAAAAATTAATAAAAATATTTATAAATTAAAAATTAATTAAAAAAAATAAATAAATTTAAATAATTAATATTTTTTTAAATAAATGATTTATTAATAAAAATAATTATTATGAAAATTAATTTCAAACTGCTTATAAGATTAAAGCGAAAGAAACCTTGCGTTGCAAAAAAAATACTCTATATTTCTATAGAGTATTTTTATTAGTTATTAGCAATCTCATCAAGTTCTTTCTTGCGGTTTCTTCTAATGATGAAGATTATTAGTATTATAAGTGCTATCAAAAGAATTATTCCGCCAATTACAGACAAGATTACAACCAAAGTATTATCACTTTGAACAATTTCGGCATTTTCACCTAGATGCCAGAACAATCCATTATAAGATGTTGAAGGATTTGAATAAGTTGTATAGTGAACAATATTTGACATTTGATATCTTCCAAGATACATATATCCATTAAATGGATTTTCTTCTGTTCCTATAGGTTCCCAATATTTACCAGAGAAGTTTATATTGTTTGTCACTCTATAGTAACATTCTGAATATTTTGTATCTTCATTAAGCATTATGCCATTGTTTACAAGATATGCAACATACGCAAAGTCATTTACATCATTTATAAGGAATGGACTGTCTTCTGTTCCTTCACCTTGAAGAGCGTATTCTTCAAAATCACCTTCAATCCAAACCAATCTATTGAAGTAAACATTTATTGAAATATTATAATTGAAATAGGTTTCCATAAAGTTTTCATCAATAACAATTCCGTTTTCTGTCAATCTGTCAGTTATATTATATAGATAATCAGTTTGGACGTAAATGTCTGCAATTTCATAGTTTGAAAGAGTATCAATTTTAAGATAAACAGTTTGCCCAAAAGGAGTATCATAGGTGTTGTTCGTTGACACAGATTGTTCAACTCCATTTGCATCAACAAATCTTAATCTTCCAGCAAGAGCGTATTCACTGTTGCTCACAGCATTGTTTACATAAGCATTGAATTGGAATCTGATATTTTCTCTTGTCGATTTAAATACTAGATCAAGATCATATTCATCACCATTTTGTGTAAGATGTTGAGCTGAAATATCATAGCCATAAACAAGTGTCGCATCAGCGCCAGATGAAAGTTTAAAGTCCCCTCCAACCATTTCAAAGCCATAGCCTTGATGTTGTCGAACAACTATTTCAATCTTATCGCCAACTTTAGCATTAAATTCAGTATCATTTTCAACAAGTTCTCCATTTAAATAAACCCCTTCAAGTTCATGGTGTAAAATCACGTCTTGATAATCAAGAGTTATGTTGACATTTTTGCCCTCATAAACTGCCTTTAAGTAAAGTGGTTCGGTCAAGAGTGTATCAAATGTATAAGTTGTTTTTTCGCTTATGATATCATATTCGCCATAGATTTTTTCACCTGTTTCAGTGTTTTCCCAGTATAAGAAATTGTATCCTTCATTAACTGTTGCCTCAAGAGTAACTTCTTTATTAGGGTCAAAAGTTGAGCCAGTTAAGATTGTTCCATCTTGAACAACAGAGCTTGTTCCTGCAACAATAGAAGAATTTAATGTTTCTATTTCCATTGTAAATTTAGGATAGTAAATTGCTTGTATTACATAATTTCCTTGAGGGAATTGCATCTGGAATGTTGATGCCATTTGAACTGGCTCGCCACCATCCATTGAAACAAGCCAATACATAAATTCATAACCTTCATATTCATAAGCCTGTAGTGTTAAACTTATTCCAGAATTTACTTCAGCATACCACTTGTTATCTTGTGGAAGCCAAGCGGTTGATGTATCAATGTTTATAATTACATCTGTTATGCTAACATTTGACAGTTTGTCACTAAAGCCACTAGGCATAAAGTCGATTGTGATTGTTGACTTGTTATAAAGCCAAGCAGCATAAATAGTGAATGTGTCTGTAGCCTCATCGAAATTTGATGCTGCAACATATGTTGAACCACTAACCACGTAACTTTCTTCAAGCCATGGTCCTGTAACTCTGCCTTGTCTGTCAACGTAGCAAGTGCCATAACCTTGTTGCATTGTGTAATATCCTTGAAGTGTAAACCCTGTTCTTTGTTGGAAAATCAATGCTCTTTGTTCGTCAGTAAGACCATTCAATGAGAATTCTCTTCCATATGTCAATACACCATCTAGAACAACTGAATCGTTTTCATTAATATAGAATCTTAAGTTGTAAACTTTTGGAGTAACATAAATATATATTGTTGCATCAGTATTAACATCTGTTATGCTTATATCTGCACTATTTGAGAACCCTGTTTGCATAATATCTGTGTCTATAACTTGACCGAATAGTATTTCGCCAACAAATTCATCTTCGCCTTGGGTATATACAATTTGATATTTAACTGTTCCATCTTCATTACGTGCAAGATTATATGAAATTCCAGAATTAACTGTTGCGATAAGGTCAGAATCTGTGATTGCTGTCACTTTTGTATTATGCGTTCCATTTCCGCTAGCAGTAACAAGAGCAGAAGATGTTTCAACATAAGTTTTACCAGCCATTACAGGTTCAGTTGAGCCTTCAAGCACATAGACAATGTTTATAACATTTTCATTTGCAGTAAACACAGCATAAATATTTGCACCTTCATGAACTCCACTGAAACTATGAACTTGCTTTCCGTTTACAGTAAATTCACTATGAGTAACTCTTGAACTATCACTTCTCATTGTTCCACTGAAACCGCTTCTTGGTTCCATTACAAAGTATAAGGTTTCATCAGTGTAAGTTTGAACTTGATAATCATAACCAATATAACGAACTCCATTATTTTCTAGATAATATGAATCGTCAAGTCTTTCACCTTGTCTATCAACCAAATAGACAACACCACCTTCATTTGAGCCAAGATTTTCAACATAGTTTACCATGATTCCTGCTCTAACAGTAACATACGCCTCGCTTGCTTTGAATGAAACTTCAATTAAGCCCATAGGATTGTTTACATCAACCGGAATAGTAAGGGTTTTTGCAACCTCATCATAAGTAAACTCTAGATTTGTTGCAACCTCTCCGTCAAACATTAATTGATTAAACTCATAACCATCATCTGGGTTAAGATTAATAATAATGTTAGACCCTAAATTAAGTTCACGAATAACCGTATTGCCTGCTGTTACACTAACAGGTTCCATGCCGTCTTGATAGAAACTATAATTTCCTCGGCTTCCTGTTCTAAATGAAACAGAGAAGATTTTTTCTTTGTAAGTCGCAAAGATTAAAACTGTTTGGTCATGACCGAATGCCTCTAATAAGTCTTTTAATGAACTATCAATTGTTATAGTTGCAGGACTATCAGTTGAAATTATTGTGTTAAATATTTCCCAACCAGAGAAAATGTAGTCAATTGCTAATGTGTTTTGACTTAATGATATTGTTTCACCAAAATCCGCAGTTAAAGTCGTTTGAGATGTAATTTCTCCGTAAGTTTCTTGTCCTTCTTTAACTGACACATTAAAGTTGAATGTTCTTGCCTTTGCTGTCATATTGATAGTAAATGACTCATTTATTCCTTCAATTGTTGCCGTCAACTCATAAACTGAATTTCTATTAATCCATGAGTAATCTTGAGCAGTTACAAAATCAGGTGTAGTTTCAATTAAAGGTTCAGTATAACCATAATTTAAAGTTGCCACAACTTGTATTGTTTGACCTGTTTTAATTGAATAAGTTGTGCCTGTAGTAAGTATTGATTGTCCATTGAATGTAAGACCGCTAAAGTATGCACTAATATCTGGAATTGTGACAATATTTGTAGAAGGCTCAGCAGATACGTTCAAAGTTGCATCTGTCACAAAATCAATCCAAGTAACATACAAAGTCTTTTTATCTTCAGATGTTGTAGCAGTAATTGAACCACCTCTTGCGTAAATCTTACTTGCATCGGCAGGATTAAATTCATAACCCTTTGTGGCGTTAAATACAAGTGTGATTGTGCTTTCAGTCTTTGCAATGAACTCATTAAGATTTTCAACTGCTTCTTCATCATTGATTTTAACTGTAAATGATTCTACATTTTCTGTATAAATATTGATTGTATTGTCACCCGGCAATGATTGCAATGTCAATGTATCATCTTCGTAAAGATTTTTGATAGTAATCACATTTGAATTATTTTCATCTCTAGTGATTTGACCTTTAAAGTCGGCCTCATCAACTATTTCAAAAACATAGCCAGTGTTTGGAGTAACTGTGATTACAAGTTCGCCCTCTTCGTAAATAATGTCATATTCAAAGCCAGATGTTATTTCATTTCCGTATGCGTTTACAGAAATTTTGTCATCAAATTCAATTGTAAGAGTATAAGGATTATTTACCCATTCAGCAGTGAGAGTGATTGTCCAGTCTCCTGTTGAATTTGAACCAATAGAATGGAAGATATATTCTCCAATTTCCTCTTCATTAGAACCATCTTGTTTATAATATACTCCATCTGGAGCAACCCAAAGATTACTCTTCCCTGTCATTGATGCAGTTGGGAATGGTTGTGTAAATGCACTGCCATAAACTGCGTTTATAGGAGTATCAGATGACAACTCTCCACCATTTGCATTAAAGTAAATTGTATAGTTTTCTCCGAGCCAATTTGCAGAAACTTGAACAGAAGAATCTGTAAGAAGTGTTGGATATGCTTGATCTACAATCTGCATAAGAGTGTTTGTTCCAATAGGAGTTCTGCTTGCACCTAACATATAACTATAACTATCTAAATAGTAAGTGCCGTCAGTAACTGTAAGTCTTGGCAAGTCACCCTGAACTAACGATTCAAGTTCGCTATAAGTCAATGTAACTTCGTCAACTTCAGTTCCTGTTTGGCTTGTCCAGTTTGGAATGTTAGGGTCAATAACGAATGTTATTAAAATATCTTCAAAGTAAACATCAAGAGTAATGTTGTTTCCAACTTTTTCTATTATAGCAGTTCCAATATTATTTCCAACATCGTTAAAGTTGCTACCAATGCTATCACCAGCAGTCATATTGTAATAAGCAACCTTGTAGCCTCTATTACCAGTAACATTAATATTAATGTCGGCAAAGTAACGAACTGTATAACCACTTTGAGCATCACCGAGAACATAACCTTCGCTACCCGCACGAGCGGTTATTGTAAAACTAGCAAGTTGAGCGGATGGTGATTTAACAGTCATGTTATAATATTCTATTTCCCAAACTGTGTAAACATTAATTGTTGCATCATCATCTGTATAAGCAATTTCTGAAAGCAATGACTCAATATTTTCAGCAGTGATTGAAATATAATTATCCCCGCTTAAATATTTCCAGCCAACCACTTTATAACCTTTACGTGTTGGATAAGTCATTCTTGAAATCATATCATCAGCACTTTCATTAATAGGATATTCAAATGAGAATGTAGGTACTGTGACAATAGGAGTTAATCCATCTTCAACAAATTCCCCGTCAGTAACCAAATCTTCATTTTCTTCGTTTGCAACAACTATAAAGTTAATTGAAAATTTGTTGATGATCCCAGTTACATTATCTTTAACTGTATAATTCACTGCATCATCGCCAGTTAAATCAATTGTAACTTTATGAGTACCAACCTCCGCACTAGCGTATTTACTTGCTTCTTCATCAATGCTTACATCGTCTCCATCTTCGATATATCCGTCAAGTGAGCCAGAGAATGAATCTGGTAAATCTGTAGTCGAATCATAGTTTTTAACAATTGCAAGCCAAGACAAATCAAGTTCTTGTCTTTGAATTGTCAATTGAACAGAGTAGCCATCCTCGCTAATGCCACTAAAGTTTGTTGAAGTGATTACAATTGTAACCGCCTTGTTTCCAGCCTTAAGACTTCCTGATAAAGAAAGGTCTGCACTGTTTGCGCTCCAACTTGACACCGTAATAAAGTTATTTGAAAGGTCTGAAGTTACACCATCAATATTTATTGTCACTCCACTTGTCATGGTCAACAAATTATTTAGTGATGTATTTCCATATAAGTCACCATAAGTGAGAAGAGCGTTGTTAAACTGAATAGAAACGTTAGTCACTGCAAGTGGAGTAATTTCTGCTTTGTTAAAATCATTATTTGCAATGTAGTAGTTTCCAGCATCTTTACCGGATATAGCAAGAGTGTTTAAGGTAAGGTTTTGTCCTGCTTCTGCTTGACTAAAGTTTCCTGTTAAAATAACTTCATCATCTATGACTTTATTTGCAAATTGATAATTCCCATCATTAATAGTTGCCGTTCTGTCAAACACTTTAGAAACTGATAAAATTTCAAGTCCCAATTTAGTTATTTCTACACTGCCTACAACCCTTGCACTATTAAATTCTACTTCGGCACCAGATTTTACTGAAATACCAAAGTTTGTATAAGTGCCAACATCAATTGAATTTGGCATTGAAATTTCATAGTCCTCAAGTGCAATTTCGTATAACGTTCCACTTAAGAAATGTTCTTGCTCATCAAGCATAAATGAAAGTGTGATTGTCGAAGTAGATTCTCCGATTGCAAGAACCCAACGTCCATTTGAATAAGACAATGTGAAGTTTGGCGCTTGTCCATTATATACCATAGACAACGCTTCGTCTAAAGTAATAATAAGTTCATAATTTGCTTGAGTGATTGTGAAATAAACACCATTTGTATCAAGAGTTACATCAAAATTTGCATTTGATGGAGTTGATACACTTGTAAATTTATGTGAGCCAACTCTTTCATTTACTGCACCTAAAGCATTCGCTCTTGACAAGTTTATAGTGATTGTTTCAGGATTTGCTCCCGTGAACATTACAACAGTAAATGTAAATGTTGGGTCAGCCTCACCAAAGATTTTTTGGTTTAAGCCTGCGTCATCAACATGAGATTGAGTGATAACAAGTGGGGCTTTAGATATTGTAATTGTTTCGCTGTATGTATAATCATTAAAGATTGTTGAGTCAAGATTGAGAGTTAAGATATACTCACCTGCGTTCTTAATTTCTGTTGTAGAAATTCCTGTCATAGTAAAGTAATAAGGTAAATCTGCACTAGCATTAAGAAGAGTGTCAAGTGTTACATTACTAAATCCTAACTTATCGCCAGTGAAAGCAAAAGTTATATCTCCAGCATAATCTTTATTTGCATAGACAAATTCTGTGTTTGTTGTAGATACACCAGTAATAGTAAGTCTTGCGATATTTAAATCAAAATTAAATGTTGTTCTTCTTGCTTGATAACCATCTCTTGTTGCTGTAATTTCAAGAGAGTAAGAAATTTCATCAGAAGAATTTGATGTTGTATTTGCTTTTACAGTCCAACCATTTTCGCTAGTCCATACTTCTATTCCATTACGCTTCCAACTGAAAGCATAAGTGATTGCATCATCATTTCTGTTTTCTATACCCTTAACAAGCAGGTCTGCTAAATCGATTGCGTCTGTATCAGCATTGTATTGTGCTTTTGCATCTCGAACTATTCCGCCGTCAACAACTGTTCCCGTAGGATTAAGTAGATTCCAGTTTGCGATGATTGTTGTTGTAAGAATGGTCGAGTCTGCCGCTGCAGAGATTGTGTTTCCGTTTGCCGATACCGTGCTTGTGTCAGTAAACCAATCTCTAAATTCAAATCCTGTCCATTTGTTTTCTTCAGCAAGAACTGCTTCTGCCGTTCCGCCAAGTTGAACATAAATGAACCCTTGGTCGCCACCCTTGTCACCTAAACTCAATTTAACTGCCTTATAGTCAGTAAGAACTGCATAATAAGAACTTTGAGCATTAAATGAAGATGGAGTGTTTGAACGTGATTGTGTTGTTGTCAAGTTTTGAAGAAGGCTTGTCAAATTGCTTGTCGAGACATCATTTGTCCAACCAAGAACTTCCATTGTTCCGTCTATTTCAAAAGTGAAAGCAACACTTTGTCCGTTTGCTATTCTAATAATTGGATTATTTGTTCCGTTTTTAGCAATAGAGAATACAAGATTCCCGCTTGCACTATCAACGTAGTTAAAGAAATCGTTAGTAGTAGTAATTCTTTGAGTCGAGCCATTGTATGTGAAGGCTGTAATTGTTATATTAATTGAAGTATTGTCAGTAACTTGTGCTTGTGTTAAATCTATATTTGGAACAAAGTATTTAACACCAGCCGTAATTCTAAATCCTTCATCTTCGTCAACAATTTCATAATTTCCAGCAATATTAATAACAAAATTACTACTCTTATCACTTTCGTCTTTTGTGATTTGCCATGACATAATAAGTTCACTTTCATCTGCAACCGTGCTGTAAACGTCATAAACGTTTGCAATTGAACCATTTGTGTAAATTGAATTGATATTTACAGTAAAGTCACGAACAAAGGTAGGTTGACTTGTCACTTGATAGTTGATGACTTGATGATTCTCTCCATTTTCAAACCCTTTACCAGAAATAGTAACTTCAATTGGAGTTTGAACTACTGTTGCTGTAACCGTCGCATTTTCTGGAGCAACTGGGTTATAAGCAAAGAGCGAACCAACTTGTGTAAGTCCATCATAGTTGTTTATATCAAAGTTGCCAGTAACAGTAAAGTAATATGTCACATTATAACCGCTTCCAACACTAAATTCTCTTGAATCAAAATCTATAAGGTCAACTCTTGAGAATATAAGTTCGGAAATTGCTGTGTTTGCACTATCACTATAGGCAAATGTTCCTGCGTTAAAACCTAAATCGTCTGTAACATTAAAGGTTTTTGTCCCACTATAGTAAGTAATTAGATTTGCACCAGAGATGATAATCTTGCTCTTTGCAATTTGAACATTATCACCATCTGTAACATAGGTATAAGTTATTGTATCTCCAGAATCTTTTAAAGTATCTTGAAGAGCAACATAGAGTTTAAGTTCTCCATTCATTGCATTTCTATATAGAACAGAGAAATCTGTTTCAGGCGAAAGTCTTTCGCTTCCTAGCATATAGTAAATATCTATTACTTTATCACCGTTTGCTAAAGGCTTTCCAACAGCAATTGTTTCGTCTGTTGTTAAAGTTGTAACAGAAGCGGTTGCAATCGTTTGATTTGTATTATTAAATACAAGTCCTGATTGTGGAGTTAAAACTGCATTAACATAAGTATTTGTGCTAGTCCATACCGCTCTTAATGTAATGTTTCCTTCATAATTGTATTGATTGCTTGCATTGACAAATTTAGAATCAAAAGTCCAAGTTCCATCTTCGCCTTTTGTAGCAAAAGTGTCACTACCAAATCTGAATGAAGAAATTTCATAACCAAGTCTTGTATAAGATTTTCCAGTAAATAGATTTGTAATATCTTGGTCATATTTGACAGCATAAGTTCTATCATCCTGCGCAATGGTTTCAGGAGTTTGAACGTCAATTGTAATAGTAAAGTCTTTTGCTTTGATAACTACAGTTAAGGTCGTATTTCCTTGAATATTTATTATTGTAACTGTTGTAACATTTCCAGAAACACTATATTCAATAGTAGCCTCGTCATAATCTCCAGCAAGGTCAGGTTGAGATAGGCTTGCGTTTGTTGCAGTTTGGTCAATTTCATAACCTGTTGCAAGAGTAAACTCATAAACTTTGCTTGTTCCCCATACAACACCTTCAACTTGTGTTCCTTCAATATAAGGCATTCCGTCTAAAGTCACACCTGAAATTTTGTCTTTATTTCCGCCATAATCAACTGTAATATTAAACAATTCTCGGTTCCAACTTGCAGTAATTGTCATTGTTAAATCTGCATTTGGATTTGATGTAATAAAGTATTGATTATTACTGTAAGATTCACCAATTTCATTACGCCAAATATATTGTTCTCCTGGAACATCTACATTTGGTATGTTTTGAATTAATGAGCCATATTTCCATGTTCTAGTAGCACGGTCTAACCCTGCGTCATCTCCTGTAAACACAGGAATTTCTCCTGTTGTAGAAACGCCTTTTTCAAATGTAACAGTATAATCAAGTCCTTCAAATTCTGCCGTAAGCAAAATTGCTGTATCACGAGTAGGAACAGACCCTAATAATTGTGAAATAGTATCTTGTGCTAAATCGTCTGCATCAATATTAGATAGATTGTAAGTCCAATTTGTTTGAACGTAAGTTCCTGCTTCAGGAGTATAATAAGGAACAACATCTTTAATAGTTGTTTTTCCACTTTCTACAGTCCAAACACCGCTAATATCTCCGCTTGCGACTATAGTGCTTCCATCAGTGTCAACAATATCTGCTCCAAGTAGCGATGAATACTGTGTGTTTATTGTCACATTGATAGGGTCAATAGTAATGTTAATAACAAGGTTTGCTCGAACTTGTCCTAAAATGAACGCACCGTTTCGTGCATCTGTCGCACTGCTATCACCTGTGATTGATTTGTAAAGTTCAGCAGCAGAACCCGTAATTTGCATTCCAGTCCACTTATACCAAGCATCACTTGCAATGCTAAATGATATTGTATCATTGAAATGAATATTATACATTCCAGCAACTGGAGAAATTTCTTGTCCGACATCGTTGTTGTAGCGGACAGTTACTTGACCATGGTCAGTTTCTTCACCGTTGATATTTATTGTAATTGTAACTGGTGCCTCTTCCCATTGAGCAACAAAGGTAAATCCGCCATCATCTTGGTCGGCATCTTGAGTAAAGTCATATCCGCCTTCTTTAATTCTTTCCCAAATTGAAGTTTTAGTGCTATCAGCATTGTTTAACTTCCAATTTACGAAATTATATGTTGGTTCAACATTCATTTTTACTATAGGAAGGTCGCCATCACGAAGTTCAGAATAAGAGAGCACTCTTTCCCAGTTTCCGTTTGTCCAACCTGTTGAGCTTGTAATAACATCAAATACTCCCGGTTCAGGGTTATTTGTGTCAATAACAATGCGAACTGTAATTTCTTCTGTCTTTATAGTTGCTGTAAGGTTGTCAGTTATGTTAGTAAGAGTAAATGAACCCTTATTTGTCTTTTGATTTGTCATTGATAGAGTGCATACTTTTTGTTTGCTTAACTCTACATCTTCAAAAGTATAACCTTCTTTAGCATCAACAGCAATATCAGAAATTGTATCCCAATAATTTACGGTTGTTTCAAGAGTTTCATTAACTGAAGTTGTGCCACTTTCAAATTTAGTATGAGTAACATTTGTATAATTGCCTTCATTAATAGTCACTGTGTAAGTTTTTATCTGCCAAATTGCATCTAAAGTTATCTCGCTTTCAAGGCCATGCGCCACATCAACGGCATCTTTCAATAATGTTTCTATATCATCTTCATTATAATCTTCAAGTTGTTTGTTGTTGTATTCCCAACCTTGTTGAGTATAACCTATTCTTGTTGTATAAGTAGAAGTGTCTTTAAGTGCATTCATAAGAGCAGTCTTATCACCAGCATAAGTGAATGTTATATCTTGAGTATTGCCAAAATCAGTTATGTTATCATTCACCCAACTTTCAGTTTGAACATTTTTCTTGAATGTAAGTAAAATTGATGTAATGCTTCCCTTTATATTCTCGGTAATAGCATAATTGAGATAATCACCTGTATAATTTGAAACTGTAATAGGTTTTTGAACCCCAATTTCTCTATTGTTATAATTAGCAGAATTGATTGTAATAAAATCTCCGTCTAATATACCAGAAGATGTGAAATATCCTCCGTCTGCATTGACGTTTTTCCCAACAAACGCATCTTCTACTACTGCATCACCGTCGTATTGTTTAGTAATTTCAAAGCCTTGAGCATTGTTTATTGTTATTGCCTTTTGAGTGATTGTTATATTTAAAGTATATTCTTTGCTATAACTATCCCCTTCATCTGTAATAGGGTCACCAAAAGTAAAGTTGATTGATGACAAAGTATAACGGAATACATAATGAGTAACATTATTTTCTTCGTCATAAACTACTTGCAAGTAATTCCCATTTGAATAAGTTGCCCCGTCAATAACAGGCAAAACATTAGATATGTATTTATTTAAAATTTTTGTATTAAATGTTCCTGTATAAGTCAAAGGAATTAAACTTAAGAAAGTTTCTAAAGATGTAGTTCTAGAAAGTTTACCATATTCTAAACTGCTTACAGTTGATTTCATTGTTACTGTTTCAGTAGATGGTATAACTTTTATTTTAAGCCCTTCAGCAAGCGATAAATTGTAATTGTTTATAGCAATAGCATTATCTATATGGATTTCATTTTCATTGATTTCTTGAGAACCTGCAAGTTCGCTTGCAAATTTACCAGAAATTTCAACTTCATCATAAACACCGCCTTTTTGAACAATGTTATCAATAGTTAAAGTTATTGTATTGCCACTATTTAAATCTTTCTTATTGTTATATTTAAATTCTGTTGTTTGGTCAAAAGTTTTTATCGCTTCGGTAATTGTAATATTTCTTGCATTTACAACTATTTTTGCGTTGTCAGTATTGGTTATTTCAATTCCAGCCCAACCGACATCTGTTGCGTTTTGAGTCAAAGCAACGGTAAATATATATTCTCCTCTATATTCAGGATTTTCAACCACATTTCGACTGAATGTGAAGTATGACGCATAGAGTGCTCTTTGGTCGATTGGAACATAGATTGGGTCACCATTTCCACGTCTATAGTAAAGTAAAAATTCAATGCTTAATTCTGTATCATTTGCATTACCTTTCAAGTAGAATTTTTGAGAATCTTCGTCATATTCAATAGTTAAATTTTCAAAAACATAGCCATTGTATGTATATTCAAAATGATTTAGAAGTTCAACTTGGAGATAACTGTTTGGAACTAAAATTTCAAAATTATCAATAAACACAGGTGAGGTAACGTTGATTTCATAATTTCGATCATCTTCTGGCGAGTCAATTCTATCATAAGTTAATCTATGAAGTCCAATTTGTTCATAACCTTGAGATTGAGTATCTCTTGTAAACCACACAGTTATTGAATCGTTATTGTTTGCCGAAACAGTCAATGTTGCCTTGAGTTGAGGGTCGGCTTCTCCGAAATATTTACTTAAATTAATTTGGTCTGTATATTGAGACTGTCCAAGATTAATTGTATATTCATCTACAACAAGTGTGATAGTGCCTTTACCCTCTTCAATTGCATAAACTTCAGAAAGTCTTGAGTGAATTACAATTGAAATAATATAAGTATCTGCACCTCTAACCGTTGTATAGTTATAAGTTTGAGAAAGGATTGTCACATAATAACCTAAAGTTCCACTATTATCGCTCTTTGGCATATTTGACAATAATATATCTTGAGTTGTAAATCCTTCTTCACCAAGTTGTGAATTTAATCTATTTATTATAGTTATTTCACCATCTCGAACTTGGTCGTTGAATGTAAGATTAGAATTAGGATTGCGTTCAATTCCGACATAGTTTATTAAAATGTCAAGATTGAATGTCCAAGTAAATGTTCTAGTTTGAGGAGATGGTTGAACGTTATCATGATAAGTTACGGTTAAAGTAAATGTATAATCACCGCTCATTGACGTTACAGCCATTTTATCTGTTGTATTTTGGATTAAGAATGATATTTTTGTGCTATCAAAATCAAAATTCAATTCTCCATGAATAGATGAATCATGAACAAGTAAATAAGAAGTTGAAATAACTTTGTCAGGGAATGAAATCGTTGCAAAATCACTGACTGGAAGTTCAAAGCCCGAAACACTTGCTTGTCTTTCTAATGAACTAACCCCTTCAGCAACTATATAGTTAAATTTCCAACTAGCAACAATATTAACAGCCCTTCCACCTTTATTGACAGTAAGTAGGTTAGAATCATCTTGTGGAGTTATTGTAATATCTGTTGAGTTAGGGTCGCTATAGTTATTAAACGAAAGTCCTTCATAAGAATGAGTAGGGTTTGATAAATTATATCCACCATTCATAGCTGAAATATAATATGTTTCGGTTGAATTATTTTCACGTGTCCCACCATTATAATCTACATTAACTTTAACAACATCAGTCAAAACAGCATAAGTTTGAACTGTTTTTCTAGCAGAAGATGCTGTGACAGTGTTAGTTGTAGTTGCAGGGAAGGTGTTATCTAAATAACTTTCATAATATGATGAATTGCCATTTGCAGAATCATCCCAGTAAAGAACTGTAAGTGATTGTGCTCTATCGCTAGAGAGATTAACTACAATATCAAATGTTAATGTCACTCCTTGACGAAGTGTTGCTTCGTTGATGTAAATAAGTAAATTTGACGAATTATTATTTACGAATGAAAGTAAGATATTGTCATTATATGAAATATTGTCTTGTTCGTCAGTTCTGCTTGAAACTTGAGCCCCATTAACTCTAATATTTTGGATAGAGAATGTTTCAGTTTGTCCTCTATAAGTATTTGTCAATTGAGGTTCAAGTGCTCCATAAACTGATGCGACTAAATATCTAGATTCATATGTATATTGAACAGCATCTATAGGATCCAACAAATTAAAATAGAAATCGGTTGATAAATTCCACTCAAAGTTTTGATTAGGATCATTTTGCCCTTCTATTTCAAGT
>CALWCW010000087.1 GCA_944376495.1 uncultured Clostridia bacterium
AGAGGAGCTGTCCCTAGTACGAGAGGACCGGGATGGACATACCAATGGTGCACCAGTTGTCACTCCAGTGGCATAGCTGGGTAGCGATGTATGGAAGGGATAAATGCTGAAAGCATCTAAGCGTGAAACCCACCTCAAGATTAGATATCCCATAACATAAGTTAGTAAGTGCCGTTGAAGACTACAACGTTGATAGGTCGGAGGTGTAAGTATAGCAATATATTGAGCTGACCGATACTAATAGCACGAGGGCTTAATCACGGAAAACTTAGCAAAGTTATTTAATTTGTAAAATCTATTATGTAGTTGTCAGGGTTTTATTAAAAATCTTGAATGTTGATTATTTTTATTGACAAAATATATTTTGTATGATAAAATGGTCAAGTAACATCAGTAATTCCAAGCTTTGGCTTGAAATTATACCATATCCAGTGGCGATAGAGAAAAGGATCCACCTGTTTACATCCCGAACACAGAAGTTAAGCTTTTCATCGTTGAAGATACTTGGCTGGTGACGGCCTGGGAAAATAGAACACTGCTGGATTATCATTAAAGTAGGTGCATGAGCCTACTTTTTTGTTTATAAAAGTTAGGTATATAAAATATAAATCAGCAGTGTTCTGCACATTATCATGTGCGTTTTGCTTATGCAAAACATTTTCCCAAGAAGCCTGGAAAAATATGCTCGCTTTATAGAAAATATAAGGATGCGAGCATGCGTAAACTAAGAACACAACTGGATTATCATTAGAGTAGGTGCATGAGCCTACTTTTTTGTTTATAAAAGATAGGTATATAAAATATAAATCAGCAGTGTTCTGCACATTATCATGTGCGTTTTGCTTATGCAAAACATTTTTAGACGATTTAAAGAAATAAGCCTTCCCAATAAGAAATAAAAATAGGGGTATAGGAAGGTTTATATAAAATATATAGATTGATAAAAATAATGGGATTTGTATTTAAATTTTATTTACAATAGTCTTGCAACATTTGGTTGCCGCTGCTGGATTATTATTAGAGTAGGTGTAATAGCCTACTTTTTTGCTTGTCATAAGTATTTTATATTGCTTGTTATGCAATGTTGAAAGTCAAAATAGACCTGCGTTGAATTTTAAGTAGTTTAATTTTCATTTAGATATGTTTATAGGTAACAACTTCTTAAAATATTGTATTTTGCATTAAACATTTTAAATAATTGCTATTTTTGTTAAGAATTTTGTTGCATTTAATTTTTCTTTGCACTTTAATATTTATTATTATTGACATATTTATATAATAGATGTATAATTTAATTAAGTTTGATGAAGTAACATGATTTTAAAAATTTATGTCTTTATAAAAAATATTAAAGAGGTGTTTATAATATGTCAGAAAAAGATCAAAAAAATTATAATAAAAATAGAATTAGTGACGCAGTTATTAATGCTGGAAAGGTTACGCTTACCTCATTAGTTGCATTAGGGTTATTGGGGATTCCTGTAGGTGCATTCGCACATTTTGTTAATGGAGGTATTATTAACAAAAACTTACAGAACGCAGAAAATGATATTGTAGAAGCTCGTGACCATTTAGGAACAACAATAGCATCTGCAACGGATTTATCAAATTTTGATATAGCATCTGTGGAAGTTGGCACAGATTTAAATAAATATATTTTAAAGGCTTTTGGAAGTATCAGTGCAGAACAAATTACAGGAATAAAAGAAAATCAATATGTAAATATTATGTTTAATATTACTCAAAGTGAAGCAGAAAATATTTTAAAACTTGCAAATAAATTAGTTAAAACTGATTTAATTGTTGATAGAGATACTACTGAACACAATGTTGAAATTGAAGTAGAAAATTCAATGAGATTTTCAGAAAGTTCTAGAATTGCGAAAGCAAAAGATGCTTGCATGAAACTTTATTCAGCATTAGAAACAGCAGTTGTCAATTCTTATTCGCATATGATTGAAGAGATTTCTGAATCAAGTTCAATGAACAATTCAATATCTAATGCTTATAGATATTCAAGACCTGAATTTATTGGAGATACAAACGTAAGCGGACTTTTTGCCAATGGTTCAACGACATTTATTAATTCAGGTGTCATGACAACAAGCATTTCTCAAGTGGTTAGAGATTCTGATAGAGGAGTTAGTTATTTCCTTATTGATACCTTGCAAGGACGAGAAAATAATGGTGATATAATACTTGAATCATGTCGAGCAAGAGTCGAAGTTGAAGGGACTGATATATCTCAAGAAGAGGTTTATGCAAAATTTATTAAAGGTGAACATACAAAGTTTGTTGAAATAGTTCGCGAAAAAGTTGGTGAAAAAACTGGTATAATTGACAATGAACTTCATACAGATGTAGAAGAAATAGAATTTTTGAATTAGTAAAAAACAAATTAGAAAAGTGGTTGAAACTAACATCAATCACTTTTTATTTTATTATATATCAAAATAAAATTATCAAATATATTGAAGATTTCTTGCGTTTTTTCCTGTATAAGATTATAATTAATGATATTGAAAGTTATAAATCTTATTTTTTAAAAATTGAAAAATAAAAAAGATTAATTTTAACAAAGAGGAGCAAATATGAACAAAGATTTAAAATCTCACAAACTTCAAGATTGTGATTGTGAAGAATGTAATGAAGTATATGATGCTGACGGAGTTGACAATAAAGAACATATTTTGGATATGATAGAAAGATCTAATTTACATTTTGAAAATATAAAAGACAATACGGATACTGCTATTAACTTATTGAAAAATTATGAAAATGAAGATGATGACTTTATCGATGCAATCAAAATAAAATGCAATGATATTGTTGATGTTGAAAAAAGAGCAAGTGAAATAATTGACAAAATAAATATAATGGAAAATTCTTTTAAAAGCAAAGTTGAAGAAATTCCTATTGGGAAAATTAACATTTTGGAAGAATATCTTGAAGTAATCAAAAATTGTGAAAATGTTTCTAATAGGCTTTTAGAAAATTTACTAAAAAGATTAATATAAAATTTTATTAATTTTAATAAATTAAAAATAAAATTGAAAAATCTTTGAAAGTATTCAAAATTTTTGATATAATTAATTATATAAATCATATAAGATAAAGAGGGTGTTATGGATGCAAGAGATGAATTTTTAGATATATTTTATGATAATATAGAAAGAGATGGTGCTGAAAAATTGCTTGAATGGCTTGAAAAGTCTGATTTTTTTACTGCTCCCGCCAGCACAAATCGTCATTCTGCTTACAGAGGCGGACTTTGTCAACATTCAATAAATGTCTATAAAAGGTTTTTAAAATTAGTTCAAGATGAGTTTGGAGAAAATTGGAAAACAAGAATATCACCAGAAAGTGTTGCTATAATGGGACTTTTGCATGATGTTTGTAAAGTTGACATGTATAAAGAAGATGTTAAAAATGTAAAAAATCAAGATACGGGAATTTGGGAACAGAAACCTTACTATAGGATTGAAGATAGTTTGCCATATGGTCATGGAGAAAAATCGGTTTATATTCTTTCCGCATTTATTAAATTATCTCGTGAAGAGGCACTCGCTATTAATTGGCATATGGGAGAATATGACATGAGAGTAAAAAATGGCGGTAGTAATATGATGGCAGACACTTATTATAAATATCCAACTTGTTTTCTTCTTCATGTCGCCGATTTAATGGCAACATATTTAGACGAAGAAAGACCAAATTAACATTATTTTTTACAAAAAAAATTTAAAAATTGAAAGTTTCTTTAAATTGACTATTGACATTCTTTTGACTTAATAGTATAATATATGTAAAGATAGGAGGGAAAACTCAATGGCAACAAATGATTTATGGAGTAAATTATCTGAAGATGATAAAAAATACGTGGAAGAGTCAGAAAGACTTACCAGGATTATTTCTGCAATCATGGAGGCGGCTAACGAGCGTAACGAATTAATAAAAAAAGAAGGTCGCAAGGTTCAAGGTGATAATGCGTCTTTGAAAAAAACAGTTGAATTGCAAAAAGGTGAACTTGAAAAGACTGCTTCTACTATTGAAACACTTTCAAAGGCTAATCAGGATTTAGAAAATCGTATAGAAGCTATGCAAAAAAATGGTGCTAGTAAAGAAGAAATCGAAAAACTAAAAAAGCAAAGCGAAAACAACAAAAAGAGAATTAAAAAACTTCAAGACGATAAAAAGATGATTTCTGATTGGCTTAATACTATTCTTGAATCTAGCAAAAAAGGTAATATTACTGTTAAACTTAAAGAAGTTGGAAACTTAATTAGTCAACTTCAATCTGAAAGAGATTGGAATGAGTTTATTGCTCAAAAAAATGCTGAAGAAATAGAAGCATTACAAAGAGAACTTGAAGAAACTAGAGCTGGTTTAAATGCAAGTAGTGATGCATATAGAGAGGTTGCAGAACAAAATCATGTAAATGAAAGAAACTTAACTTCTGCACAAAGACAGCAAAGAAGAATTTTAGAGCATATGTCTAAAGATAAAGAAGAATTAAGAACAACCATAAAATCATTACAATCTCAATTGAGAACTATTTCTGCAGAAGTTGATGCTAAACAAAAACAAATAGAATCATTGAGGGCTGAAGGAGCAAATAATACTGAATTACAAAAGCTAGAAAGAGAAAAATATGCTTTAGTTCAAGAAAGAGATGGGTTGGTTTCTAGATATGAAGCTTTGCGTAATCAACTTGATGAATTAAGAATTGAACGTATTCGCCATGAAATATATAAACAGTTTGGAGTTTCACAAGTTGGGTCTGATGGTAAAAGTTTGGGAATTAGTGCAAGACTTGAACTTTTGAAAGCGGTAGGGCCTATTAAAAAACTAAAAACTGGGGCTCATGAAAAAACTATTAACAAAATAATATCTAACCTCAGTGAAGGTGGTATTGAAACTGATGTAAACGAAATTTGCGACATTTTAAAAAACGAAAGAGTTTCTTCTTTCCAACAAAGTTCTGCATATCTTAAGAATAGAAAAGCTCTCTCTGGGCCTGCAAGAGGTAAGGCATTAAAAACTTTACTTACAGTTGGTCTTGTATTGGTAGCGGTTGTTGGTGCTGTTGGTGCAGGTTGGGGATTGTTTGGTGATAGACAAGGCAAGGTGAATGAACAAACAAATATTATATCTGGTCAACAAGATGATATTAACACTCTTTCATTAACTCCTTATCAAGAAGGTGTTGAAACAAGTTCGGGCTTTATTAACAGTGAAGTTGCAAAACACGATGTCAGTGAAGGGGAGATTGAAATTGATAATGTTGCTTATAAGGTTACCTATAACGAATCAGATTCAGTTCTCACAGGAATGATTGAACAATTACAAACAATTCAAGAAGAAACAGAAGGATTAATGTCAAATTATGAAGTAGCTGTTCAAAATTATAATGCTGCAAATGAAAGCGGTGATGCACAAGCAATGGAAACAGCATTTAAAGAAGTTCAAACAATTTACTGTCAATTAGGAACAGCAGCAGATGAGTATGGTGAAGCTGCAACAACAATTGCAGATATAGCTGATTCAAAAGGAATACAACTTGATAGTTCAGTTGTTTCTGATACAGCAACTCTTTGCTCTCAAACAAGAACTGTTACAAATGCAATTAATGAATATTATCTTGACCTTCTTAATGAACCAGTTTACAACGTTGCTTTTGATAGTGCAACTTTAACTCAATACAATGCCGATTTAGTGGTTGGCGCAGGAAAAGCTGTAAATATGTTGTCTTGCACTTACGAAAGAGAAACTGGTAAGGTTACAATGCTTGTAGAGTGTAGGTCAAATAAAGGGACTTCTATTGTTGAAAAAGAATTTAATATGGGTGCAAATCGTGCAGTTATTAATGTTGACATTATAATGAGCGAAATGCAAGAAGCTGCTAAAAATAAAGATGTTACATTCCAAGTTTATGATACAGAATACACTCAAGGCTCTGGAAATCAAAATGTTTCTATGAGTGTAAATGGTTCAACTGTTACAGGCACCGCTAAAATCATGTATGAGGTTAAAGCAGAGTATGATAGAACATTAGGTGATAAAGGAATGACAAGTGTTTTATCAAATGCTATCGTTATGATTTATGATAATGATGGAAATGTCATCGGAACTAAAACATTTGAAAATAATTATACCTTATTAGGTCAATATACAGTTGAAGATGTAAAAGATAGTGCAGTCGCTGAATTAATAAATAAGGTTAATTCTTCACTTGTAATTGAAAATCAAAATGAAACTGTAGATAAAGTAATGGAATAATTAAAAAAATAGGACTTTTTAGTCCTATTTTTTTATTGTCTTAATAAAATAATATTTTAGTATAGAATTAATTATTGTTATTTATCTTGTGTTTAAGCATAAATTTAATGATAAATTAATATTATAACATAAGATTATTATAAAATTTAATTTTATTAAAAAACTCATAATATTTGAAGTGAACCCCAAAAGTTAGACACTTAAGGAGGTTCACTTTTTTATGGCGAAGAAAGGAAGTAAATTTAAAAAATATAGTCCAGAATTTAAAATTTCGTGTATAATAGATATGCGGTCTAA
>CALWCW010000088.1 GCA_944376495.1 uncultured Clostridia bacterium
CCTTTTCAATTCTAAAATGAAAAAAATATATTTTAATTTGTATTGCATATCTATAAATATTTAAAACTTGAAAAAGATAAAAGAAGATTTTGAAATGAATATTAGAGATATAAGAATAATTTACTAATTATTAAAAATTATAAAAAATAACTAAAAATTTTTGTTTTTTTGCAGATTTTTTATATAAAAACATTATTTTTAATAGATTTTTATATTTTTTTAATTTTTTTAAAACTTATATTGATAAATTTGAATAAAAAAAGCTTTCAATCTTGAAAGCCTTTTTGTTAATTAAAACGTGTTGTTGTCGTTGTTGTGCCATTTACAGCCGTTGGATATAGTGGTAAATCTCCTAGTCCTGGACATGCACAACTTTGGCAGGCTTGACATGGAGGAATTACTGGATAGCCATATGATGGAACGAGTATGTCAACAACAGCAGTGATTTTAATTATAATTTCAAAACAACCAGTAACGGTAAATGTATTTTCAGCAGTATAACTTCCTATTGTGCTTGAGAAAAGTGCAGTGACTTTTACATCAATAGGGGTTACAGATGGTTGTGGAACATAGAGAACAGTGCTTTTATTTACAGTTACACTTGAGGTCCCTGTTCCTATAACTCCACTTGCATCTCGATAAGTAACGGTTAAAGGGATTGTGATGGTCATGCTTACATTTGCATAGTTTGGAGTCTGTTCAAGTCTATCAATTACTATATTGCTTACAACAATGTCAGCACCCGTTTGATTTTGAGCCGAAATGAATGTTAGAGGCAAAGTTGGGTTTGCAGGATTGAAAGAGGTGACAGGTAATACTATGCCGGTTTCAGTATCTTGAGATACGCAAGCATCAAAAACTTTTGTAGTTTCAATAAGTACTTTTTCACAAATTCCGTTTACTGGGTTCCCAGTCATTGGACCGGGACGAAAAGGGTTTGTATTATTAATATAAAACGACATTTTAACCTCCTGATTTTACTTTTTTATTTGTTTGTAAAACCACTACTTTAATATATGTTAAAAATTGCTTATATGTGAATATAATAAAAGGGAATATAGTTCTATCTATTTTTATATTTAAACATAACTTTTAATTGATTTGAGAATTTTAATTTTAATATTTGCAAAATGTTTATATTTTTGTTATAATACAAAGAGTTTTAAAAGAAATATTCATTTATTTGATATATTATTTTATTTATTAAATATAAATTAGAAAAAAGGAGAGATTTTTATGATACTTGAAAATGTTAAAGAAAAATTAAATTTGTTAGGACAGGATTTGTCTTTTATAAAGGAGTGTCTTTGACTTGCCAACTTGCCAAAGCGAAATTAATAAATTAAAAGAAGAACAATTGAAACCTGATTTTTATCTTGACCAGCATAAAGTTTCAGAGGTGGGGAGAAAAATTAAACATTTTGAAAGTAAACTTGACCTTGCTAAAGAACTTCAAAGTCTATTTGATGATTGTAATGCGTATGTAGAACTTATAGAAGAAACCCATGACGCAAGTCTAGAAAGTGAAATTGAAAATGCTCTACATGTTTTAGAAGACAAGGTGGAAAGAGCAAAAATACAAACATTATTGACGGGTAAATATGATTCATATGATGCCATTATGACACTTCATTCAGGCGCTGGTGGGACAGAAGCTCAAGATTGGACAGAAATGCTTTTTCGAATGTATAAAATGTATGCTGAAAAAAATAACTTCAAAATAAAAATTCTTGATGTATTAGATGGTGATGAGGCGGGATTAAAGTCTATTACTTATGAAATTCAAGGAGAAAATGCGTATGGATTTTTAAAGGCAGAAAAAGGCGTTCATAGGCTTGTTCGTATTTCACCTTTTGATGCTAACGCTCGTCGTCACACCTCTTTTGCAAGTGTTGAGGTTATGCCTAAAATTGAAGAAAAACCTAATATTGAAATCAGACCTGAAGATTTAAAAATTGATACCTATCGCTCTTCTGGTGCAGGTGGACAGCATGTTAATAAAACTGAAAGTGCAATTAGAATTACTCATATTCCTAGTGGCATAGTCGTGGCTTGTCAAACAGAACGGTCACAAGTTCAAAATAGAGAAACGGCTATGCAAATGCTTTATTCAAAATTGGTTGAAAAAGAAGAAAATGAGGAACTTGAAAGACTTGCTTCAATTCGTGGTGAAATTAAGAAAATTGAATGGAGTAGTCAAATAAGAAGTTACGTTTTTTGCCCATATACTCTCGTTAAAGACCATAGAACAAATTATGAAGATACAAATATTCAAGCTGTCATGGATGGAAATATACAAGGTTTCATAAATGAATACTTGAAAAAACTATGATAACAAAATTGATGAATGTAAAAACAAATAAATTAAGTGGGAAATATAAAGGGCTATAGAAAGCATGATTTTGCACCTTGCAAAATCATAAAAAGGCGGGTGACCGCCTTTTTTGAAATGACGTGAACGTCATTTCGCTTTCTATAGCAGTTATTCAATCGCCTAACTATTATTAAATTATTTTACTTAACAAAAACAATGGTAATAAAATAAGAAGTCCATTAAATTTTATTTAATATATTTTTTATTAAGAATTGACAAGATATGACAACATTTTAATCAGATTGCAATTAAATTTTAAATTTTATTTTATTTATAGAGAAAACTTTTGATTTTCTTTAGATTTATGATACAATTTTTATAAAGGAGATTTTATGGAACTTTTAGATAATTTAAATAAAGCTTTTGCGTTTGCTTGCGAAAGGCATTCAAAACAATATAGAAAGGCAACAACGATACCATATATTGTTCATATTTATGAAGTGTATCAATATTTAAGAGAAGAGGGAGTTGATGAAGAAGGGCTTATTGCCGGCATCTTACATGATGTAGTGGAAGATACAGGAACTTCTCTTGAAGAAATAAGAGAAAAGTTTGGAGAAGGGGTTGCTAGTTTAGTTGATAATGAAAGCGAAGACAAATCTTTACCTTATATTGTAAGAAAGAAATTACATATGGACGCATTAAAAGAATGTGGAGAGAAGGCTAAATTAATTAATTGTGCAGACAAATTATCAAACTTGAGAAGTATATATTTAGACATAAAATATTTTAAAGATGATGTTTGGAAAAAATTTAATGGGACAAAAGATGAGATTAAACATTATTATACAATGGCTATTGATGCACTATCTTCTCTTGAGGGACATGAAATATATTCAGAATTAAAGAGATATTTCAAACTAGTTTTTGAAAACTAAAAAATAAAAATTAAATTAAAATTTAAGAAAAATAAGCAAAAAAAGTCAAAAAAATCACGTTTTTTAAGAAAATTTCAGAAATTATTATTAAAAAGCAAACAAATAATTAAGTATTAAAAACTCTCTTTGATAAGAGTATAATTCTTTTAAATGGTTTTTATTGATTTTTTTTATTGTATTTGTTATAATAAAATATATGAGTTATATTGAACTAGCAAAGCAAAAATTTGAGAAATTAAAGACAAAGAAAGATGTCATTATTTTAGCAATAGAATCTTCCTGTGACGAAACTTCAATAGCAGTAGTAAAAAACGGCAGGGAGGTTTTGTCAAACATTATTTCATCACAAATTGAAATTCATAGGAGATTTGGCGGTGTTGTTCCCGAAGTTGCTTCAAGAAATCACGTTCTTGCAATTAATAATATTTTTGAACAAGCAATAAAAGAGGCGGAAATTGATGAACAAGATATAGATGCTGTTGCGGTTACCTATGGTGCTGGACTTATAGGGGCATTGCTTGTTGGAGTAAACTTTGCTAAAGGGCTTGCTTATAGTTTAAATTTGCCTTTAATAGCGGTAAGTCATGTCTATGGTCACATTGCTGCAAACTATATTTCACATAAGGATTTAACTCCTCCATTTATTTGTTTAATGGTTAGTGGCGGTCATACAGCTATTTTACGAGTGGAGGACTATAATAAAATTAAACTTTTAGGGACGACTGTTGATGATGCGATTGGTGAGGCTTTTGATAAAGTGGCACGTGTTTTATCTCTTCCTTATCCTGGTGGACCTGAAATAGATAAACTGGCGCGTCAAGGAAAAGATACTTATAAATTCACGGTTTCTAAAAGTTTAAAACATTCGTTAAATTTTTCATTTAGTGGAATAAAGACTGAAGTAGTCAATTTAGTTCATAACGCAAAACAAAAAGGTGTAGAACTCAATAGTGCTGATATCGCTTGCTCTTTTCAAGAGGCAGTGACAAAAGAACTTGAAGAAAAATCAGTCAGGGCGTGCAAAGGACAAAATATTTGCAAACTTGTGGTTGCAGGCGGTGTTGGTGCAAATTCAAGATTAAAAGAACGACTTTCAAAGGCTTGCGAAGAGAACAATATAGAATTTTTTGCACCAAATTTGAAATTTTGCACTGATAATGCGGGAATGATAGGGTCTATGGCATATTATCTTTTAAAAGATGGTTTGGGTTTAGCAGATTTATCATTGACGGCAAAAGCAAATGTAGATTTATAATTTAAATTAAGAAATTTGTTGTTAATTTGTTTAACAGAAAAAGATAAATTTAATAAAAATTTATAAAAAGTATAAAATATGCAAAATAATTATAAAAATTATTGTTTTTTTTATAAAAAAGGAAAAAATTATGGAATTATTAGCACCTGCAGGTAATTTTGAAAAACTTGTTACAGCTGTTCATTTTGGAGCAGATGCCGTTTATTTTTCTGGGAAAAAATTGGGATTAAGAGCTTTTGCGGGTAACTTTGATGAGGAAGAAATATTCAAGGCTATGGAGTATCTTCATAATCATAATAAAAAAGGGTATATTACTTTAAACATAGTGGCTAATGATGATGATTTTGAAGGAATTGATGAATATCTTCAACTTTTAGTTGATGCTAAAGTAGATGGCTTGATTGTTTCTGACCTTGGAATGATTGCTTACATTAGAGAAAAATTCCCTTCTCTTAACGTTCATGTATCGACACAAGCCAATGTAAATAATTCTTTGAGTGCAAAGGTTTTTGCTGATATGGGAGCAACAAGAATTGTGCTTGCAAGAGAATTGAGTTTAAAACAAATTGAAGAAATGCACAAAAAACTTGGTAATAAAATTGAACTAGAAGCATTTGTGCATGGAGCAATGTGTATTTCTTATTCTGGTAGATGTTTGCTTTCAAACTATTTATCGGGAAGAGAAAGCAATCGTGGTGCTTGCGTTCAAGCTTGTAGATGGAAATATTACATTAGAGAGGAAAGTCGTGATGACGAATTGCCTATTGAAGAAGATGAGCGAGGAACTTATATACTAAACTCAAAAGATATGTGTTTAATTGACCACTTGAAAGAGTTTGAAAAAGCGGGAGTTGTAAGTTTAAAAATTGAAGGAAGAATGAAATCAGATTATTATGTGGCTTCTGTCGTTAATGCGTATAGAAGAGCCCTTGATGGTTTTTCTGATTTTAATGTTTTACATGATGAACTTGAAAAAACAAGTCATAGACGTTATACAACTGGCTTCTATTTTGGTGCTAATGACAAAGAGTATCTAGAGGATTCAATGCCTGTTCAAACATATATTTTTATTGCTAAAGTTGTAGAAGATGCAAAAGACGGAATGGTAAAGGTTGAAATGCGAAACCGTTTCAAAATAGGTGATACACTTGAGATATTATCAGCAGATGAAAACTTCTTAAAAACAATTACAATAGATAATATCATTGACTCAAAAGGTGAAAATATAGAAGATGCAAAAAAAGTTCAAGAAATTTTAACTATAAACTGTCCATATGACCTTAAAAAAGGTGACATATTAAGAGTTGAGAAAAAATAAATTTATATTTATTTTAACTACGAATTTTATTTCGTAGTTTTTTATTGTAAATAGTTTAATAAAATTACATGAGATTATATATAATAAAATAAAATATATAATTATTATCAATTTTGACGTCATTTTTCTTGACGGGGGGGGGAATTGTGGTATCATAAAAATGAAAATGGAGGAATTATGAAAAATTTTAAAAAGCATGAATTAAATAAAAATGGGGTGCACCCCAAAAGTTGGACAAAAATTTAATTAAATTATTTGATTTTGAGTTCGGTATTTTACCGGACTCATTTTTAATTTAAGTATTATTCGTTCGTTATTGTAATAATATATATATTCTCTTAGTTTGTCAATGAAAGTGTTAACACTTTCAAATTT
>CALWCW010000089.1 GCA_944376495.1 uncultured Clostridia bacterium
AAAAGACACCTGTCTATTTAGAAAGTAAAGTTATTGAAATAGATAAAGATAAAGTAATTATAGAAAAAGATGGAAAACAAATTACAATTAAAACTGACAGCACAATAAGAGCGGTTGGATATCGACCTAATCCTTTAACAAAATCTTCAAAACACGTTCATGTAATTGGTGATGCAGAAAAGGTTGGAAACTTAAGGACTGTTATTTGGAGAGCATGGGAAGTGGCTGAAAAGATATAAAAATTTAAAGAATTAAGATAAAAAATTTAAATATTCATCATAAAAAAATCTTAAAACAATATTAGTAAAATACTAAAAATGTTTTAGGATTTTTTATTAATACTAGATTCTTGTTACTTAAGAAAGTCATGTATTATTCATTTATTATTCTCCTTATAAATAAAAAAGATTTTGAAATTTTAACATGAATTTGACAATTTTATTTAAAAAAGTTGAAAAATTTATTTTTTCAAAATTTATTATAAAAAATCGCTATAAACCTTTATTTATCGAATATGTAGCGATTATAAATACAAAAATTTTTAAAAAAATAATTTTTTAAAAATACTTGCATTTTAGCGGTAAATTTGCTATTGTATAAATTAAGGAGTTAAAAAAATGGATTTATTTAACAAAGTTTATAAAGAACAAAATTATCAAATTGCAAAGGAAAAAGGAATTTATCCTTACTTCCATAAACTTTATTCAGGACAAGATGTTGTTGTAAATATGGAAGGGAAAAGAACAATCATGCTAGGTTCAAATAATTATCTAGCACTTACAAATCATCCAGAAGTTATTAAAGCCGGAGTAGAAGCAATTGAAAAATATGGCAGTGGATGTTCGGGCTCAAGATTTTTAAATGGAACGTTAGATTTACATGAAAAATTAGAGCATGATTTAGCAGAATTTTTACATCAAGAAAGTGCAATGACCTTCAGCACAGGTTTCCAAAGTAATCTTGGAATTATAAGCGGGATTGTTGGACGAAATGATTATATGGTTTGTGATAGGGAAAATCATGCAAGCATTTATGATGCCTGCAAATTGAGTTACGGTAAAATGGTTCGCTATAACCATAATGATATGCAAGACCTTGAACGCAAACTTAAAGAGATACCTTCAGATGCGGGAATTTTAATTATTACAGATGGCGTTTTTAGTATGAGTGGAGATATTTGTAAACTTCCAGAAATTGTTGACCTTGCAAAAAAATATGGTGCAAGAGTTATGGTTGATGATGCTCATGGACTTGGTGTTATTGGCAAGTGTGGTCGTGGAACAGGAGAGTATTTTGGACTTGAGGACCAGATTGATATTTATATGGGGACATTCTCAAAATCTCTTGCTTCACTCGGCGGTTATATGGCTGGTAATAAAGATGTTGTTGAATATTTGAAACACAACTCAAGACCATACATTTTTAGTGCTAGTATGACTCCTGCTTCAGTTTGCTGTGCAAATAAGGCATTAGACGTTTTGAAAGCAGAACCTCAAAGGGTTGAAAGATTAAATGCTATAAGTGATTATATGAGAAAAGGATTAAAACAGCAAGGAATTGATATAATTGAAAGTCAAACACCAATCATTCCTATTTATACATATCAAGATGACAAAACTTTCATTGCATGCAAACTTTTACTTGAAAGAGGTGTTTATGTTAATCCTGTGGTTTCACCTGCAACCCCAGTAGGTCAAAGTTTGTTAAGAACAAGTTATACAGCAAATCACACCGAAGAACTTTTAGATGAAGCAATTTTAAAGATTAAAGAAGTTTTAGATATTGTAAAAAATTTTGAGATTAATTAAAAAATACTACAAAATAATTTAGGTTAATTAATTTAAATATTTACATAAAAAATATTATTAAAGTTAAAAGGTGCTTTTATATGGCACTTTTTTATTATCTTTAAAATATGGGAAAAATCAACCGATAAAATTTATTAAGAAACATTCAATTTTGCCGATGAGATTAATCTCATAGACTTATTTTTTAGCAAGAAACGATGAAAAATCTAGAAAGTTCAATTTTAAAAATCCCCAAACTTTGACGACTTTAAATACGCAGGTTCAGGAACTTGGAGCGGAGATTGGCACAATGGTCAATGGACCATTTGGGAAGATGATGCAATAGAAAAGTAAAAATATTTTGATAATTTTATTAAATAATGTATTAATATCAATGTAATTTACGCTTAAACAAAAAAAGAATACAAACATATATATTTGATGTGTTTGTATTTTTTAATATTAATAATTTATTATTTTTTAACTAATTATTTTATTAGTAGCAAATTTATTAAATTAGAATTTTTTGTTGATTTTTATTTTATATATATGATAAAATAAAAAGGAAAGGAGATATTATGGGAATTTTAAAAAATATAGAATGGACTGACACAAGCAGTAATTTAATTATTTGGAAGTATCCAATCACAAAAGACCATGTAAATAAAGGTTCTGCATTGACAGTTAGAGAAAGTCAAGTCGCAATTTTTGTTGATAAAGGCCGTCTTGCAGATGTTTTCTTGCCAGGATTTTACAAACTTGATACTGACAACTTGCCTATTTTAACAAAATTAATGTCATGGAAATATGGATTTGAAACACCATTTAAATCTGATATTTATTTTGTAAATACAAAGCAATTTACAAATCAAAAGTGGGGAACAGTTAATCCAATTTTGGTTCGTGATAAAGATTATGGTGCAGTGCGAATTAGAGGGTTTGGTAACTATTCATTTAAAGTTGACGATGCTTATGTTTTTATGCAAAATTTAAGCGGAACTAATACAAGTTTTGAAACAACTCAAATCACTGATTATTTAAGAAGTATGGTTTTGAGTGGAATTTCTGATACAATAGGAGAAAGTAAAATACCTGTTCTTGATATGGCTGCAAATTTGCAAGAACTTTCTAAAATTGTAGAAACAAAAGTAGCCGATGATTTTAAGTCAATAGGGCTTGAGCTTACTAACTTTGTTTTTGAAAGTTTCTCTCTTCCAGAAGAACTTGAAAAGGCTCTTGATAAAAATACTACACTCGGAATTTTTAGAAACAATATGGATGTATATACTCAAATGGAAACTTTGGAAGCAATGAAAGAGGCTGCAAAAAATCCTGGTGCTGCCGGCGGAACTATGGGGGCTGGAATGGGTCTAGGCATGGGCATGGGACTTGGAAATATGTTTGCAAATAATATGCAACAAATGAGCAATATGCAGCAAATGAATAATCAAAATAGCCAGACTGGCTCTGTTCATAACGCAAATCAAAATGCTAAAGTTTGCCCAAATTGTAATGCTCAAATTCATGGAAATCCAAAGTTTTGTCCAGAATGTGGACAAAAATTAAAACTCATTTGTCCAAATTGTCAAACAGAAGTTAAACCTACTGCAAAATTTTGTCCAGAATGTGGAGAAAAATTAAAATAATTTATTTAAGATTAACAAACATTTAAAATTTAAAGGAAGAATTATGGCAGATATTAAGTCAGAGAACACTAAATTGACTCAAGAACAAAAAGATGAACTTTTGTATTCTGATGATAAAATTGATGTGACTACTTTTAAATGTCCCAATTGTGGTGGCGAAGCAGTTTTTGACCCAAGCAAGCAAAAAATGAGATGCCTTTATTGTGATAGCCTGTTTGAGATACAAAATGAAGGAAAGGCTGAAGAGCGTGACCTTGGAGAACTTCTTGAGCAGGGCACTGTTTGGAGTGATGCAGAAGTTTATCAATGTGAGAGTTGCGGAGCAAAAGAAATATTGGAAAAACAAGAAGTATCAATGAAATGTCCATTTTGTGGAACAAGCAATATAATAAAAACTGATGAATTACCGGGGTTAAAACCTCAAGGAATAACACCATTTAAAATCACAAGTGAGCAAGTTGAAACCATAGCAGTAAAATGGGCGAAGAAAAAATTATATGCTCCAAGGAGTTTCAAAAAAAGTGTCAAAGCAGAAAATATTAATGGAATTTATAATCCTGTTTTTACTTTTGATGCAAGCACAAGAAGTTCTTATAATGGGAAATTAGGGAAGAATTATACAACTACTAGATATGTAAATGGTAAGATGGTGGCAGAAACTCACACTCGTTATTTTATGGTAAGCGGAGTTCAAGATTGTGTATTTGATGATTTGCTTGTTCAAGCGTCCTATAACGTTCCAATTACAAGAATAAGAGAAATTGAGCCCTTTCCAACAAATAAAGCAGTGGAATATAGAACTGAATATTTAAGAGGTTATTCGGCAAGTACTTATTCAAAATCTGGTAAGGAGTGTTGGAGCGAGTGTAAGTCCGTCATGAGTAATGCAATAGAAAGGCAAATATTGAAAAAATACGATTATGATATTAAAGTTTATTTAAACGTTGATACAAAATATTTCAATCAACATTATAAATACGTTCTTGTTCCTGTTTATGTTGGACACTATAAATATAAACAAAAACTTTACAATTTTTATGTAAATGGTCATAATGGTCGTATTGCAGGGAAAACTCCTGTTTCTGCTGTGAAAGTTTCATTAACAGTTCTGTTTATTTTATTACTAATAGGAGGATTTATATTCTTGGCTATTTATTTTGATTTATTTAGTTAAAAAAATATAATAAAAAAATCAATAATTAAAATATTAGTGCTAAAATAAAGAAAAAAGTTGAAAATATGTTAAATTTTATTAAAAAATGTTTAAATTTTATTAAAAGGAGGTAATTTATGGGGTGGAGCGAAATACTTTTAATTTGTGTTTGTGCTTTGTTTTTAGTAATTATTATTGCATGGCTTGTAGTTAAAAAGAAAAGCACGGATGAAGAAAAAGATAATAAGGTTTCTAAATATGAAGTTATTGACGGGGTTCGTTATTCTAAAGACGAAGAGGTTTTGAAAAACGATGGCTCTGCAAAAGTAACTTTAAACAATGGTGATATTATTCTTGAAAGAGGAAAAGAATATACCGTTGGCGAAAAAGGCGATTTACTTGCAGGCAAATATACAATTCTTTTAGCTGACGAAAATATTTCTTCAGTAAATATGAGAATTGGCGGAATTGTTCGTGAATATAAACATTTCACTTCAGTTGTATTGACTGAAGGAGATAAAATATCAGCTGTATCAGCAAATGTTATTTTAAGATAATGGAGGGAGATTATGAGTAGAAATTTATTGTTTAAATTATTTGGTGCAGTGGTTGTTTTGGTTGCGGCTGTTTTATGGATTTTGTCTTTAACAGTTCCAGAAACATTTGGATTCTTTTCTCTTGCTTGGGCTGGAGTTTTGGTTTGTGGCGGACTTGGTCTTGTTTTACTTTTACAAGGAATTTTCCAAAACAATAACTCAACTATAAAAAAATTAAAAATTTGGTTTAGTATTGCTTTGTTTGTATGTGCAATATTGTGCCTTGTTTCAGAGCTTGCAATACCTGGAAATCTTGTTTTACCTATTATTTGTGTTGTTGTTGCTTTTGGTCTTATTGTTACTATTGTTGCAACAGGTGGGAAAAAATGGGATGAAGGTGATAATCACAAGGTTGGTTATAAAAATTACCACGAAAGAAAAGAAGAAGAAAGAAAAGAACAAGAAAATCAAGAAAATAAATAAAAAGGCAAGTCAATTTTTGACTTGTTTTTATTTTTTATATCTTTTCATATTAAAATATAAATTTCATGCAATTTTTATAATATAAATTGTTATTTTTAGATTATTTAATTATTAAATGGTGTCGTTTTACATTGATGTTGATTTATTAGATTTTGTAATTTATGTTTAAATTGTCTATTGAAAAATTCGCACTTGAAAATCCCTAGCATAAGATGCTAGGGCAAGGTGATTGAAAATCACCTTGGTTTGTCTATAGGCAAACCATTTTCAAGTGCGGTCAAAAAGACAAACATAATTTATAAAATTATCAACAAAAATTCTGATAAAACAAAATTAATAATATTTACGATTATTAAATTCAAAATTCGCTTCTTTTAAATTGTTCTCATGTAAAAAAGATTTAAACTTGCAATAAAGTTTAAATCTTTTTAATATAACTATTTTTATCTTATTTGTGTTCAAAATGCGACCCGCAATATTGGCATATCCATCCATTATCATTATTTTTTTGCATGGTAGCACCACAATTAGGACATTTATTTTCAAGGACTTTACGTTTTGAAGGTTCTTTATTATTGGCAGTCAGAGTAGTGCCGTCATATAAGAAACCTGTTAAATATTTCTTTTTTATTGCTTGAGTAATATAAATTTTGACTTGCCTAACATTAATTTGAAGTTGTTTTGCAATTTCTTCATTTGTATTAAGGTTTTCTTCATTGACTGCATCAACAACTCTTTTCAAAGTTCTAATATTGCCATAACTAACCCACAATAAAGGTGCTCCATAAAACCCAAAAACAATAAATGCAATGCCGATTGCCAAAATAATCCATAATGAATTTGTAGCACCCAAAATAGTTACAGGTATTCCAACGACAAACAAAACAGATGCGATGATAGATAACAATAATTTATTTTTAATATCTTTTTCAATACTGATTTCTTTTTTCTTTTCCATATTTAAATTATATTATATAAATATTAATCTTGTCAAATTAAAATGTTAAATATTTTTATTTGAAATTAATGATTTTGCATGAAATAATTTTTATTTTATATGATAATCTATAACTAAATTTCGGTATTGACATAATAAAGATTGTAAGATATAATATACATAGAAAAGGAGCATTAAAAATGATTAATTTCAATGGATTAGTAAAGAATGTTGGTAGAGGATTAAAGATAGCAGGTCTTTCAATGATAATGTCAATAGGATTTGGCGGTGTGCCAAGTGCTATTGTTTTAGGTGGAATAGCAAAAAATGAAAGTAATAAGGCCTATGATACATTTATTTCTTCAGAAGAATATCAAACATTGAAGGTAGAAGAAGAGAAAAGAATTGAAATAGTAGAAAATCAGTTAAGAGATTTAAAAAATGATTATGATAACGGGTTAATATCAGAAAACAATTATAACGATATAAAAGGGACATTAGAAGCAACGTTACCAGACTCTGAAGAAGAGATGGATTCTATTTTGTATTCTCAAACTGAAAATCCTGCAATTTTAAAGATGAAGGGTCGGGCTTTAACTTTAACTTTAGTTTCAGTAGGATTGTTGATGAGTTCTGTAGGTTATGTATTGGGGGAATTTTTATACAATGAATTTGTAGGCAGGTCTTTTACTGGTGACTCAATAAAAGAGATACGTGAAACTGCACATGATATGAGCCATAAAAAAGTTTCACGACCTTTTTTGGGTTGTTTAACTTCGAAGTATTTAATGCGGTTAGTGGAAGAAGCGGCATTAGAGGAAAAAGCGGCATTAGAGGAAGAAGAGTCAAGTGAAAATTAGAAAATCAAAAAATTATTAAGAACAATCCTATGAAAATGTTGAAATTTTGAACTTTAGAAGAATCGCTATCGGACTCCGATGAGGAGATGAATGATATTGGATTGATGCTATTTAAAGTTAAAATGATTAAAAATATTAAGAGATAATAAAAAATGCTTAAAATTTAAATATTTTAGGCATTTTTTTCATTAAATTCATAGAAATATTAATGGATTTATTATAATTATGCGAATATGTTTAATCGTTTTAATTAAATTAATTTTAAATAAAATTTATTATAAATTTTTAAGAATGTCACGAGCGGCGATTAAACCCGTAGCGGCTGCTACAACAATATTGCCAGCTTTTCCGCAGCCATCTCCTATAAAATATAAATTCTTATCTTTAGCCTTAAAATTATTGTCAGTTTCTATTTCATTTGAGAAAAATTTTATTTCAGGACCATATAATAAAGTTTCGTCATTGTTTACACCAGGAATAATTTTATCCAATTCTTCAAGGCCTTCTAAAATATTTCTGATTATTCTATAAGGCAACACAAGTGCTAAATCTCCAGCAACGCAGTCTTTTAAAGTTGGTTCGATGAAGCCTTTATTTATTCTATGCCACTCACTTCTTCTACCATTTCTTAAGTCTTTTAGTGTTTGAATAATTGGTTTGTTATCTCCAAGCACATTAGCAATTCTTGCAATTGATTCTCCATATTGTCTAGTATTTGTGACAGGTTGGGTTAATGTAACTTTACTTATAAAAGCAAAATTAGAGTTATTTGATTTTATATTTTTTAGTGCGTGGCCATTGACGCAAATGTAACCATAGTAGTTCTCTTTTGCTACAAAACCACCGGGGTTTGTGCAAAAAGTCCTAATTTCGTCACCATAAGTTTTTGTTTTAATGAAAATAGTAGGGTCATAAATGACGTTTGTTATATCTTGTAAAACTTCTTTGCGAACTTCGACTCTTACTCCAATTTCAATACTTTGAGAATTGTAAGGAATTTTATGTTTGTCAAGAAGTGATTGAACCCAGCCCGCACCAGTTCTTCCAGGAGCCACAACAACATATTTTGAATTTAAAATAAATGTTTTGTTATCTTTTTCATATGTAACTATATTTATGTTGTTTTTATCTTGGTCTATATCTAGCACATTTCCGCTTTCAATTATTTCAATGTTGTTATTTTCTAAATAGTTTGTGAAATTTTCTATATGTTTTGGAAGGGTGTCCGAGCCAAGATGTTTTTGCTTGATTAATAAAAGTCTTGCACCTTTTAAAGTCACATCTTTTTTAATTTCTTCACTTTTTTCTGTGCTTTTTGGATAAACTTCGCTATCCATACCAAATTTGTTAAAAATTTCCTCAGTATCGTCAATAATTTTATATGCTTGACTTTCTGACATATATTTAAATAGGTCACTTTTTCCAAGTTTTGGTATAAAGTTTAGTTTTCCGTCACTGAAAGTTCCAGCTCCGCCGAACCCAGATAATATTTGACAAGGTTGACAATTAACGCACTTTCCAGTCTTTTTCATAGGACAAACCCTATGTTCAGCACGTTTTCCTTGGTCAATTAAACAAACTTTTAAGTTTTTGTTTTTAGTGATAAGTTCGTAGGCTGTGAAAAGTCCTGCAGGACCTGCTCCGACAATAATCACATCATAAATCATATTTTTTTCCTCCGTTAAATTGGTAAGTAAAGTTTTATCATTACATCTTATTGTATCATAAAAAATGTATAAAAGATAATTAATTTTTTATTTTTTTGAAAAAATCTTTTATATTTTTTTGATATATGTTATACTATAAACTAGAAGAAATAAAATAAATTTATTAAAAATTAAAAGAGGAGAATTTATGTTAGAAAAGTTAAAAAAGAATAATACGACAAAAAAAGATAAAGAAAATGTAGCACACACAAAGAAACTTAAAAGAAAAAAGGATGATAGCAATAAAATTTTAGAAAGGACAAACGGAAGCAATGAAGTTGAACCTCGTTTTGTTATTTTAAAAAATGAGAAAAATCTATGCCTTATTGACGTTGAAAAGTTTGCTTATTTTTTAAAAGCATTCAATTATGGTAGTGCAATAATTGATAATAATGGACAAATTGAGGACTTTATTGTGTCAGAAAAAGATATTGATGAGGCTTGTGAGCATATTGAAAAATGTTCACCAAACTCGGCAAATACAAAGTTAATGATAAACATCTTCTTAAACTATTACCGTGGTTTATCTGATGATGAAGTTTTTGAGAAAGTTACTGAAGATATAACTGACGAAAATGAAGAACAACCACTAGAAGATAATCTGGAACTTGAAGAAGAAGAGCAAAATAGTGGAAATATGGAAGAAGAAAAGAATGATGATATAAATGAACAATCACAAGAAGTTAATCAAGAAGAAATGGTGGAGAGTAGCGAGAATAAAGAAGAAAATGTTGAAGATGAAAACACAAAGGCTGAAGATGAGATTACAAGCAATCAAGATGATGACAGTGAAAATAAAGATGCAATAATAGGTTGTTTGCTTTTAAATTCTTGTGAATATTTTGATAGCGAAGAAGAAATTGACAAATATATAGAACAAGCACCAATAGATAGAATGAATCTTTATGATGGAAAACAAACTATAGAAATTGAAGAAAACAAAACGTATTCTTTCAACTTTTATTCATATCAAATTATTGAAAATGAAATTATTAGATATTTAGATTCTGTAGATTTTGCTGTTATCATTAAAGATAAGATAATGCCAATGCTTTCAAATATTACCCATCAAAAATTATTAATAACAACAAAACAAGATTTAGACGAAAACTAATAAT
Organism: uncultured Clostridia bacterium; assembly: GCA_944376495.1. Lineage (GTDB taxonomy): Bacteria > Bacillota > Clostridia > Christensenellales > UBA1242 > Caccovivens. Next base: position 10,227 of record CALWCW010000089.1, read on the forward strand.
TAAAAAAATACAAAATTTATAGAAAAATTAAGAAAATTGTGTATAAATGCGAGTTTTTTATGAAATTCAATGAAATTTTAGTTAAAAATATCTTAAATAAATACATATTTAATGAAACATTAGTTGGGGGAGATAGTCAAAAATATAAACTTCCAGATTTATATACCGAAGATAAGAAATTGGGTATAGAAGTCACCGCTTGTGAACTTGATGTTGATTATTATTTGCGTGAACTTAAAGAAGAGTGTGCAAAAGTTAATTTTAATCTTAATAAATGTATTCAAATAAGAAATCGTTATGAGAAAAAGGCTATATTTGCAAAACTGAAAGAAAGAATAGGTTATAATTCTAATGTTGAAAATAAACATATTTTTATTATTGATAAAGATGGAGATAAACTAAAAAATATTCACATTAATTTAGATGTTATTAATATTGGTTTTGTTCCATATATTTTTGCCAAAATGTATGAAATAAAACTAAAAAAACTACATAGAGGCAATTATAACGGTGTAAATGAGAAAAATTTAGCCGTTTCATCTCTTTTAAGAGTAAAAAATATAGAAAGTGCAAAATTGTGTTTTTATATGTATGAACTATCAAATAGTAAAAATTATAACGAATATTTTAACAAAACCTATTTGATTTTTAGACAAGGAATTTTTATATTTGGCAAAGATGAAATAGAGGACTTTATAAAAATGAGCGATGTTGAATATCAAGAGTTATTTAAGAAATCAAAAATAGAGTATGAAAACCAACGAAACAAAAGAATAATTATTGATAGTGAAATAGAAAAATAATACAGAACCAAAAAACAAAAAAATTAATTAAATTAAAAATATTATAATTTTATAAGAATATTAAAAAATTAATAAAAATTTTAAAAAATTTTGTCTTTATTTTACATAAATAATCAAAAAATAAAAAATCCAACTATTGAGAATTAATTATTTTCAATAGTTTTTTATTAACATTTTATATAAAAATGTTTGTTTTACTTTTTTAATTATGTTAGAATATATATAAAGGTATAGTATGGCAAAGAAGAAAAATTTAGTCGAAAAGGCTCAAAAGAAACATCCAATAAGTTTTCTCATTGTAATAGTGATTTTTGCAGTGGCTATTTGTGGTGGTTATTTTACTAGTAAAGCATTGACAAAAGATGATAAATTTGAAATCATAGGTGAAAAAGAAATTATTTTAACCCTAGGTGATGATTATATAGAAGAAGGGGCTGTGGCAATAGCATTTGGCAAAGATATATCTTCTCAAATAGAAATAGACTCATCAGACCTTGACCTTACACAAGCGGGTGAATATTATATAAAATATTCAGTTGATAATTTTCTATATAAAGATGTTTTTCGTTATAGATATGTAATTATAGTAGATTTGTCAAATGAGGGAACGGAGGCTAGCGAATAATGAAAAATCAATCAAAAGTAACCATTACCACAATTATTTTAGCAATTATATTTGCTATTGTTGGATTTTTGGCTGGTTTTGGCTTTTATCTTAATTCAAATAAAGCATCTTCAGACGTTCTTTCAATGGGAGAAATTTCATTTCATTTTATGATGCTTGGCAATAAAGATGCGGGGGATTGTATCTATATAAAATGTGGTGAAACTGATATTTTGATAGATGCAGGTTCTCAAAATTCTTCTTCAAAATCGATTATTAGTTATGTTGACCAATATGTTACAGATAATACTCTTGAATACGTCATTGCAACGCATGCAGACCAAGACCATATTTCTGCATTTTATAGCACGCAGACAAATGAAGGCATTTTTGACCATTATGAAATTGAAGTTTTAATTGATTTTGATTTGACTAATAAAACACCAACATCTTCTAATCCCATTGGAAGATATTATGACGCAAGAGAACAAATAATATCAAATGGAACAATTCATTATACTGCATCACAATGCTTTAATAATCAAGATGGCGGACAAAGAACTTTCCAAATTTCTGACAATGTAGAGATGGAAATTTTATACAATTATTATTATGAAAATAAGTTTAGTGGTAGTGATGATAATAATTATTCAGTATGCTTAATGTTCAATCAAGGGGACAGTCATTATCTTTTTACTGGCGACCTTGAAGAAGAAGGGGAAGAATACATGGTTGATTATTATGCTGATAAAGGTGGGCTTCCAAAATGTGTTTTATATAAGGCAGGTCATCATGGCTCTAAAACTTCTTCTACAGCAGAATTACTTGCTCAAATCCAACCAGAATATGTTGTTGTTTGTTGTTGTGCGGGGACTAGTCAATATACTGATATTAAAGATAATCAATTCCCAACTCAAGATTTTATAAACCGTGTTGCACCATATACTAGCAAAATTTATATTCCTACTATGGTAAGTTATTATGAGGAAAACGGCGAAATAAAAGAAACATATGCTCAAATGAATGGAAATATAGTTGTTGCTGCTATGAGAAATAAAATTACCGTAGATTGCTCAAATAATAACATAGTTTTAAAAGATACCGAATGGTTTAAAGCGAATAGAACTTGGCCTGTATAGAATAATTTTTGTTAAATAAAAAATCTTTACCTTTTTATTGGTAAAGATTTTTAATTTTTTATTTAAATCGCAGTAACAACTCGAGTATGCGAGAGTTTTCTTATATAGCATTTAATAAGTTATTTAGATTTTTATTCTTTGCTTTTTTATAAGAGAAGAAAATATCAATTAATGGCCAAATACCAATTGTAACCCAACCAAATAATAATTTGCAAACACCAAGACCAACATCTCCTATGTAAAATCTATCTACGCCAAGTGTCCCTAAAAAAATAGAAAGAATTAAGGTTGTTGTAGGATTATAAATTCTTGTAGTTGCTATATTTTCGTAAGCATTTTCGCTAGCATTTTCTAAAGCAGATTTAAAATAAAGAACTTTATCGTTAGGTATAATATCTTTATACTGCATTGGAATTGAATTAATTTTTTCTTTTTTCATATTTAATACCTCCTTTTTATTGTGAATAAAAATTTTAATTCTACATATGTTATATAGAACAAAATGTTCTAAGTCAAGCAAATTGGAACAAAAAGTTCTATAATTTAAGAAATGAATAAGTTTAAAGAAAGGTTAAGGGAAGTTAGAACAGAAAAGATGATGACACGTAAACAACTTGCTGACGTTTTATTTGTTAGTGAGCGACTTATTTCATATTGGGAGAATGGAAAGAGAGAATGTAATTTTGACACTTTAATAAGATTATCCGAAATATTTAATGTAAGTATAGATTATTTGTTAGGGAAAAGTGATTTTTAGAAAAAATTTAAAGAATAATACAAAAAATACTTGCAAAATAAAAAAAAATGTGTATAATATATAAATGTAAAATGAAAGAGTAGCAAAAACTAATTTTACATAATATTTATGGAGAGATGGCTGAGCGGTCGAAAGCGGCGGTCTTGAAAACCGTTGATGTGAAAGCATCCTGGGGTTCGAATCCCTATCTCTCCGCCAATTGCGAGCAATCCGAACACTTTGTGTTTGATTGCTCCTTTTTATTTTCTATATATTCAATTTCTTGTGATATATCTGGCTTTTCATTTAACTTTAATTGTTTACTTTTATCACTTG
>CALWCW010000090.1 GCA_944376495.1 uncultured Clostridia bacterium
ATTATGTAAAACTTTATAAATATTCATTATTGCATGGTATTAGAGATGAAAGACAGTTTAATTTCATATTGCAAAATGGATTTATTGCGAGTGATATTTTAGAGCGAAGAAGCATGGCTAGGTATCCAAAATGTGCGAATTTTTATAACGCAAAAAGAGAAAGATTGTTAAGCGACTATATTGATGAATATAGCGGTTGCATAATAAGATGGATGAGTAAAGGGACTGACCACACTCATGCAGAAATAATTCCGCTTTCTAAAGTCACAAAAGAAATGGTTTATAATAAAAACGCATGGATTGCCGAACAACTTAAAGAAAGCAGATTTATGCCTAGCAAACAAAATAATTTTTCAATAATGGCTTTTATACTCAATATGAGCAGTCCACAAGCACAGAAAATACTTAAAAATAACATATCAAATATAGAATTTGACGATAATTTTGCTAAATTTTTTGTAAATAACTTGCAATATCAACGTTTTCTTACTAAAAAACATATTGAAGGTGATTTTTCTGGAAGAGAAAGCCATGTGATTTATGGTGTCCCAAATTGCTTTATTGAAGGAATACTTGTTAATAGAGATTACGAAAAAGACGAAAATAAACTCAAAATGATTAAAACGGCATTCCCAAATTGTTATATTTGCAATTTAGACGGAAGGGTTATTGTTAAGTAAATTATGTAAATTTAGTCAAAGATTAAAAAATCTTTGACTTTTTTTATAAAAAATATTAAAGTATTATAATAGTTAGAGCAAGTAATTCAATAATTACTATAAATTAATTACTATAAAAGTAAAATAAAAGATATAAATAAAATAACTGAAAAAAATGAAGAACTATTTTCGAATAAATGATATAAATATTCAAATAAAATAAAAAAATAAATAATAAAAGGATTGTTATGAAATTAGCAAAAGATTGGCATGATTATGAGGTTTTAGCAACTGGAGATGGTGAAAAACTTGAAAGATGGGGTGAGTTTACGCTTTTAAGACCAGACCCTCAAATTATTTGGCATGCACAAATGGATATGAAAAATTATGAAAGACTTGACGCATTTTATAATCGTTCGTCTTCTGGTGGTGGGAGTTGGACATATTTGAAGAATATTCCACAGCAATGGACTATATCTTGGAAAGATTTAAAATTTATTGTTAAACCGATGGGTTTTAAACATACTGGAATTTTTCCAGAACAAGCAGTAAATTGGCAAGATTTAACTTTATTAATTGAAAACGCAAAAAGACCCATTAAAGTTTTGAATCTATTTGCATATACGGGTGCTGCAAGTGTTGTATGTTCTAAAGCGGGAGCAAGCGTGACTCATGTTGACGCAAGCAAGGGAATGGTTGAGCGGGCAAAAGAAAACGCTCAAATAAATGGTCTAACAAACATTCGTTTTCTAATAGATGATTGCCAAAAGTTTATAGAAAGAGAAATAAGGCGAGGCAATAAATATGATGGTATAATTATGGACCCTCCAAGTTATGGTCGTGGGACAAATGGTGAAATGTGGAAATTGGAAGATAATTTGTTTGATTTTGTTTCACTATGCAAGCAAGTGTTATCAGATAATCCTCTTTTCGTGCTTATATCATCATATACGACAGGACTTCAAGCGAGTGTTTTAAGCAATATTTTATCGTTGGTTTTTGGCGAAGGCAATATAGATGCTGATGAAATAGGTATGCCAACAAAAGAAAAAATAGTTTTACCTTCAGGTGCGAGAGGTTTAAAAATATGGAAGAATTAGATAATAGTGAAAAATCAGATAATGAACTTAAAATTGAAGAAGATTTAGAACATAATAAAGAATTTAATGTTAAGGAAGAAAGAAAAATATGAAATTTAATAATATAGAGTCAAAAAATATTGAAGATTTAATTGTTTTGTATGAAGATAATCAAGTGATAGTTGTGATAAAACCGCAAAATGTTCCATCACAAGCGGATAATTCTGGTGATCAAGATATGTTAAGTAAGGTGAAAAAGTATGTTAAAGAAAAATATAATAAAGAAGGTGAAGCATATATAGGGCTTGTCCATAGACTTGATAGACCAACAGGCGGTATTATGCTTTTTGCACGCACATCAAAATCTGCTTCAAGACTTTGTGAACAAATTAAAAACAATGAAATGAATAAAACTTATTATGCAGTAACTACTAAAACTCCTCAATTAAGACAGGGCGTTTTAATAAATTATTTAAAAAAAGATGAAAAAAACAATATTGTAAAAATTGTTCCGCAACTTGAACAAGGTGCAAAACGTGCAGAATTAAGATATAAGGTTTTGCAAACAGAGGATGAATATTCTTTACTTGAAGTAAAACTGGTGACAGGTAGGGCTCATCAAATAAGAGTTCAGTTTGCAGGAATTAATTGTCCGCTTTATGGAGATAATAAATATGGAAAAGATAAGGTTAAAATGTCGCAAAATTTGGGGCTATGGGCTGGTAGATTAGAGTTTGTTCATCCAACGACAAAACAAAAGATGACTTTTGCTGCTCCTCCAGAAAATAAACTTCCATGGAGCAAGTTTTATTTAGAAAAATATTTCATTAAGTAAGCCTTATTTTTAATAATTATATTGTTTTTTATAAAAAATAATGATTTTTTGCATTTTTTCGAGTTTTTTTAAGTAATTATGCAAGTTTATTAAACTAATATAAAAAGGGGAATTATGAAAACTAGAAATCAAATTGAAGATAAATATAAATGGGATTTAACTATTTTATGTCCAAGTGATGAAGAATTTTATAAAGCCATTGATAAAATAAAAGATTGGACTTTGAAATTTAAACAATTTGAAAATAAACTTAAAGATAAAGAAACGATTTTGCAATATCTTAAACTAGATGAGGAATTTGAGAAATTTATAAGTCCTTATAGTCTTTATGCACATCTTAAACAAAATGAGATTTTGTCAGATAATTCACGTAATGAGATGGTTGAAACATTGTCACAACGTTTTAACGAATTTTCAATTGAAACCTCTTTTATATCATCAGAACTTCATTTGCTTTCAGATAAGATTTTGGATGATATTATTAGAGATGAAAGATTTAAAGACTATGATAGAACTTTTATGACAATAAAAAAAGAAAAAAAACATATGCTTTCAAAGGAAGAAGAAAAATTGCTTTCAGGGATGAATTTCTTAAGCGGATTTTCTTCAAATATGGAAAAACTGGCTGATGTTGATTTAGACTATGGTGAAATAGAAGATAGCAAAGGCAAAAAGCATAAATTAAATCAATCGAATTATGCATTATATATGCGAGGACAAGATAGGACTTTGCGAAAAAATGCTATGACTAATCTGCATCAAACTTTCGGTAATCACATAAATTTACTTGCAAATAATTATATTTGTGACGTAAAACAAAATTGTTATTTTGCTAAAGTCAGGAAATACGATTCGGCAATAGTTGCCTCTTTATTTAACGAAGAAGTCTCAAAAAAGGTATATCAATCTCTTATTGATAATATTCAAAAAAACCTAAAGGTTCTTTTTAAATATTTTGAATTAAAAAAGAAAGCTTTAAAACTTAAAGATTTTTATATTTATGACAGTATGGCAATGGTCGGAAAGGCTCAAAGTAAAAATTATACTTTTGACCAAGCAATTGAAATTATTAAAAAAGCTGTAAGTCCTTTAGGTGAAGAGTATGTTGCTCTTATTCAAAGAGCAAAAGATGAAAGGTGGATTGATGTTTTTCCTAACAAAGATAAATCTTCTGGTGCTTTTGAAACTGGAATTTATGACTACCATCCTTATGTTATGACAAACTTTGAAGGTGATTTAGATTCAGTCTTTACTTTGGCTCATGAACTTGGTCATGCTATGCACACTTACTTTTCTAATAAATCTCAACCACGAGAAAAGTCTGATTACACTATATTTTTAGCCGAAATAGCCAGTACGACAAACGAAATTTTGCTTATAAATTATTTATTAAAACAAGCAAAATCTTCACAAGAAAAAATTTACCTATATAATAAACTTTTTGATGAAGTAAAGGGTAGTATTTTTAGGCAAACTATGTTTGCGGAATTTGAAGAAAAAGTTCATTCATCTTATGAAAAAGGTGGGCCTTTGACAAAAGATAAGTTATGTGATTTATATTATGAATTGAATAAGAAATATTTTGGAAAAACAAAATTAATTAAAGAAATAAAATATGAATGGGCAAGGATTCCTCATTTCTTTAATGCTTTTTATGTTTACAAGTATGCTACAGGAATGATTTGTGCAATTACATTTGTCAATAAAATATTGTCAGGTGAGAAGAATGCTCTTGATGATTATTTTAGATTTCTTTCAGCAGGGTGTAGTTCTGACCCTATTAACATTTTACGAAATTCTAATTGCGATTTAGAAAAAGAAGAAACTTTTATTTCTTGTTTTGATTACTTAAAAAATATATTGAATGATTGGAAAGATTTGCAGGGCGACTAGATGCAAGGTTCTTTGAAAAAGAACCTTGCATTGCCCGAATGGGCAATCAAAAATTTTTGCAAAGCAAAAAATTTTCTAGTCGCCCTAGGTTTTATATAAAAAATGATTAAAAAATTCATTAAATTATAAAAAATTAACTAAAAATTATATAAAAAACATAAAATTAAAAAAACATACAATAATAATAAAAAAGATGATTTAATTGATTACAATATTATCATCTTTTATTATATTTAAAGTTTGTCCTTGATTTATTAATTCTGTTTTTTCCTCTAAAATATTTTTGACTTTATGAGTTAGATGAATAGGATATAGTTTTACATTTTTATATTCTTCTTTTAATTTAAGAAATTCGTCAATGCTTAAATGTTTATTATTTTGTTCTAAAGAAGCACAATCAATAAAAGCAACATCACTTTTTCTTAAAATTTTGATTAAACTATTACAAGCACAATTATCACCGCTAAATCCGATTTTTACTCCATCATTTTCAATAACAAAACCATATGCGTCAAGATTTTTATGTTCCATTTTATATATTTTAATTTTATAAGGTGAGAGATTGATAGTTTTTCCGTTTTCACATTCAATAAAAGTTACAAAATTATTAACATAATCTTCTAAATATGATACTTCAACAATTTTGAACATAGTGAACAATCTTTCTTTACATCCTTTAGGTGCAATAATTGTTATGTTTTGTTCGGTTTTTCTTAAAATTTCAAGGATTAAATGAATATCCATAAAATGATCACTATGAAAATGACTTATAATGATAAACTTTATATTTGATAAATCATAATTATTGTAAATGGTTTTAAAAGAACCTTGAGGCGTGTCAAAAATTATTTCATCATTGATAATGAAACTCGTTGATAATTCTATAGTCCAACTGCACATTGTGCCAACTGCTGTTACTTTCATAAAATTCCCTTTATTTTATTCGTTCTGTAATTTAAGATGTTTGATTTTTTATTAAAATTTAAAGATATAAAATATTTTCTTGTGCTTTTAATAATAACATATTTTTTCTTTAAAAACAAATATTTTATAAGCATATAAATTGCAATTGCCATAGTTATGATACCAACAAGCATACCTGTTAAAGTATTGTATGGAAGGCTGAGATTAGATTCTACAGAAAGTGAAAGTAGAGCAATTTGTGTCAACACAAGAGCGGACAAAGCGGAAGATAAATTGATTAATTTTAATCCATTTAAAAGCAAGTCATTTGTCTTTTTTGAGCGAAAAAGTCCCCAAACTGAAAATCCAATTTCACAAAAAGCAAACAAAGCTATAGTAATGGAAATAATTGTATTGTAGCTTTGAATCCTAGGTTGAATAAAGAATTCAAGAATGTAAAATAAATATAGGACTCCAGCAAAAAATAAAACCCATGCTATCCTTTTAAAATGGCGAAGTTCTTCATAAGAATTTTTTGCAAGTCTTAATCCATCAAAGAATGCACTTTTTGCCATAGCAATAAAAGCGGTATAAAGACCGCTTATTGAAAGAAAGACAGACCCAATAACGCTACCAAAAACGAGTTTAAGCCCTGCCCATAGAAGATTTATTGTCATGCTTATTTTATTGTGAAAAACAGTTTTTTCTTTATAAGAAAGATTTTTAAAATTTCTAACAGCATCTTTAAATTTCATTAATTTACTCTTTTATTAATAGTTTCAATAAACATTTCTTCCATCTTATTCATGCAATCTTCTTGATTAAAATTATCACCAAATTCAAGATATTGTTTTTTAAGTTCTTTTTTCTCTTGAGGATGTTCAATCCAATAGTCAATTTTATTCCTTAAGTCCAAATGATTATTGCACTTAAAAAGATTGTTACTTGTCAAAGCAAAGGTTTTTGTTGCACTACGTTCTGAATCAGAAACGATAGGCACAAGACCACAAACAAGAGCCTCTAAACAAGCAATACCTTCAAGTTCTGCTTCAGCAGGGTGAACATATAAATCGCTATAGTTTAGCACATCAATCATTTCATCTCGTGTAAAATATTTTATGATAGGTTTTACAGTTAAATTCTTTTTTGCAATTTTTTCAATTTTTGATTGCAATGGTCCTTGACCTGCTAAAATTAGTTGAATTTTGTCTTTATACTTTGATTTTGCAAGTGCCTTCAAAAGCACCATATGTGACTTTTCTTTGCAAAGTCTTCCTGTTGATAAAATCACAAATTTATCTTCAAGTTCCTTTGGTTTTAAAATATCTTTACTTTTGACGTTGCTGTTGACCCCATTGCTGATTATGTAATGATTCGTTGTTCCGACAATATTTTCAAAAACATCACATATAAATTGAGTAGGATAGTGAATTGCGTCACAATATTGATATAGTCTTCTATAAAAGGTTTTATAAATATGCTTGTTTACAAAATTGCTATTCATAAGACCTAAATGACTTGAAACAAGTTCTGCTTGACAATGAAAACCTGCTGTCACGGGTTTCCCGAGTTTTTTAGCAATCTTACAAGCGGTCATTCCCATAGGAAATGGAAGCATAATATGAACAATGTCACATTCAAAAAAAGCATCTAAAATTGCATTAGAATCTGTTCTTGGAAGCGAAACACCATTTCTTTCAATTATTTTATTTAACGGGCCAAGATTAAGTTTGTTGAGAATGATAAACCCTTCGACATCTTTCTTATCTTCATCACAGCACACAACTTTGACGTCATGTCCTTTTGACTTCAAAAAGTTTATTAAGTTATATGCTGCAATAGTAGTCCCGTTGTTCTTTTTGCCAAGAACATCACATACTACCACTATTTTCATTTTAATTTACTCCTATTGTTTCTTTGGTTTAAAAGGGTGTAAGGTTAAAATTTGCCACTATAACTAGTATAACAATATATTTAATAAAATACAAGTAATTTTATTTATACTTTAAAATAAGTAGCAGTCAAAGAACTTAACTAAAATAAATTTTCTGAATAAATTTAAAAAAGTATTGCATTTTTTGATGATTATGTTAAAATATAAATGTATAGTATATAATATCATCGGTTTACTCTTTTGCAGCCTCTTTTTGAGTTTGGCTAAACTTGCGATATTAAATCTAGGCAAAGAAACTTGTATTTTATTTGCATATAAAAATGGAGATTTATGACTAACTTACAAAGGAATAAAAACGAAAGTTTTATTAAGACAGATTTGGGAATCGAAAGTAATGAGGAACTTATTTCTTTTATTGATGAAGAAATTGAAAAATTTATAAAGGTAAGTGGAAAGGAAGCATCAATAAATCTTGTAAATAATATATTATCTCATTTGCCAGAGAAAAATCATGTTGATGTAAAAAGTTATATAAAGAAAGGCATTTTAAGATACATGAAAAAATTTAACCCTAATGTAGAAGATAATGTTTTGTATTTTGAACATATCATAAGTGATACATTAAAAGAACTTCCACTTGACGATTTTATCAATAAAGCATGGAAATATGTCCCTTATGTTCTAAAAAAAGCCGATTATTATAAAATTTTGATAGCGAAAAAGAACCCTATATTTATAAAAAATTATGATTATTCGACTCCTATTTTTAAATTCAAAAATAATGTAATTCTTCATTCACAATTCAAAAGGAAAAATCCAAATATCGCTTTTACAGATATAAATTATTATCTTGATGACAACGAAAGTATTTTGTATTCAAAGGTTGTAAAAGAAAAATTTATTCCTAGAACAATGAAAGAGGTTAAAACTCAAAAGGAAAGGCTTGGAGAAAATGAAAAAGATTTAGTCATTTTTGATGAAAAGGCATACACAAGGGATTTGTCAATTTCCATGTATGTTTTCTTGCAGGCCCAACCTAAAAAGGCTTATACATTTTTTAGATATGACAGCAGTAGTTATTCACATGATAATTTATATTTTTTGAATGATAAGAGAAGAGAAATTTTTGGAGAAAAGGCGCTTAATCCACATTTTCATTTTCAAAATGAAGATGATGCCTTGCTATGCTCTAAAACAATTATAGGTAAAAACCATAAAAGACTCTTTAAGACAGGCAGATGCAATGCAATAGATATTCCTCATCTTAAAAAATATCTAATTGAACTTGATAAGAAAAGTGAAGGAGAAATTATTCATTTATGGGAAGAAAATGAAAACTATGGTATGCCTTTTTTAGAATTTAAAGCAAAACATATTCCATTAAAAATAAAATTGACAACAATATTGGAAGATTTTATAGAAAAAATGGAAGGTGATGATAAAAATTATATTAATCAAGTTGTTGCTGAATATAAAACAGATAAGAATTTAAACGTAAAGACAAAATTTTATAATTTA
>CALWCW010000091.1 GCA_944376495.1 uncultured Clostridia bacterium
AACTTTAAAAAGAAGTTTGGGCAAAATTTTATTAACGATAAAAATTTGCTTAAGGCAATAGTCAATGATGCGAATCTAAATGCTAAAGACGAAGTGCTTGAAATAGGTGCTGGAGCGGGGGCACTCACAGAGGTAATTTCACAGACGGCAAAAAAAGTTGTCAGTTACGAAATTGACAAAGATTTAGAAAAACATTTGTTGTCACTATCTCTTGAAAATGTGACTTTCAAATTTAATGATATTATGGAGTTGCCACTTGAGGAGATAGAAAAAGATTTTGATGGAAATTACAAAATCATAGCGAATTTACCATACTATATCACTTCGCCTATCATTTTTAAATTCTTAAATAATTCAAGTAAAATTGAAAGTTTGACAATCATGGTTCAAAAAGAGGTTGCACAAAGAATTGTTGCACCTATTGGCACAAAGGACTACGGGATTTTGTCAATCATGATTAATTTTTATGGCGATGCTTTCATCTCTCGCCATGTCAATAGAAAAATGTTTACTCCAATTCCAAACGTTGACTCTGCGGTTGTTGTCATCACCGCTAATAAAAAATATAAAAACATTGATGGAGAAAAATTCTTTAGATTTGTTCAACAATGCTTTTCGATGAGAAGAAAAACTTTAAAAAACAATCTTAAATGTTATGGCGATAAATTGAATAATCTTTCTCAAGAAATGTTGTCATTGAGGGCTGAAATGCTGTCTTTAGACCAATTAATTGATATATATAGAAATATTTTTTAATAAATTTTATTTGTTTTGTTGTTTTTTGTATTTTTATTTGTTATAATGTAAATGATAATACCATGGAGTTTAACCTATTTTAATGCAGACTAAAAAATAAAGGTGTTAAAACATAGATAAAGTTAGGAGGTTAAATTGGCTTTTCAATCCTTATTAAACCTAGGCTTCTTTGCATCTATAGCGACTATTGTAGATATAATTCCTAAAGTAGTCTATTTTTTGTATGCTATGATTTCAAGCGGTGTCGATGCCATGCAAGCCATGGTGCGAAAATTGGCAGGTCTTGATGTTTATTATCAGGCTTCAACTGGGAACCCTGTCGCCGAAACTGACCCCTTGACTGAATTTATTTATGGAATTTTAGGCATTGGTGACAATGCGGCAATGTATCAAGGATTAAACACTGTCTTTTGGTCACTTGCAATATTTGGATTAATTATTTTAGTTGTAGCAACAATTGTTGCAATCATAAAATCTCACTATAACGAAGATACGGCAGGAACAAGCCCTTGGAAATATGTATATACAGCAATTAAGGCAATCTTTACATTTGTTATTATTCCAGTTGCAGTCGTTGTAGGTATGCAATTCTCAAGTTTTATTCTGAAAACTCTAGATACGATTACAGCAGGCGGAAGTTCGGCCGAACAACTTGAGACAACCTTCGGTTCTGATGCACGTGAAATATTTAGGGGCGAAACAATCGCAAATACTGATTCAGTTAGTTATACATATTATGATTTCTTTGGGTCAGGTGATCCATGTAATAGCACGACATTTAGCGGTATGCTCTTTAAAGCGAGTATGTATAGTGCAAATAGAGCGAGAAATGGCAACGTTTCAATAAGCAATTATCAGCAAATTAGAACAAGCGAAGGGCAAATCTTTGGGGTTGAAGAAGTTTTAAGCAATATTCAATCAAGCGAAGATAGACAAGAGTATGTCGCATCTCAAATTGACTATGCTTTTGCTAATAATCTTCAACTTAATACTGCAATAAGTTACAGCCAAGCAAAAGGGTGGGTTGGTGATGGTGCCCCAGTTGCAGGATTTACTGACTGGTTTGCAATGGGGAAAACATCTATTGGTTCTTTCTCTAAATATGATGTATGTGCTGTTTGGCTATTCTATAATTTATGGCAACAAAACTTTATCGTTGAATTCGCCGCAGGATTCTTCGTATTTGCAATCATGATTTCAATCATTATCGGTCTTATGTCAAGACTTATTAAAGGCGCTGCATTGTTCTTGCTTTATCCATCACTTCTTGGTCTTGCACCAATGGATAACTTTAAGGCTTTTAAGTCTTGGGGACAAAATTTCTTACAACAACTTTTAATGGCTTTTGGTAGTATTATTGGTATAAACCTTTTATTGCTCATCTTGCCTTATGTTCAAAATATTGAATTTTTCGAAGCCGATATAATCAATTTAATTATTAATGTAGTTATTTTAATCACTGGTCTTATTATGGCAAAAGACTTCATATCTTTGGTTTCTGGATTTATTGGAGGTGCTGATGCAAATAATGTCGGCGGAAGCATGAAGGGTGAAGTTGGAGCGCAAATTAAGAAAGGCGCAGGAATCACTGCAAAAGCAGGACTTGGCACAGCAAAAGTTCTTGGAGGAGCCGCATTGACGGCAGGGAAACCACTTGCAAAGGCGATTGGCAAGGGTGTTGGTGCTGGTGCTAGAGGTTTGTATAGAACTACATGGGGAAAACATACGGCTGTAAAAAAAGCAAATAAAAATAAAGAGAAGGCAGCAAAATTAAGTGAAGCCTTAACAGACGGAGACAACAAAGTCTTAAGAAACAAGACTCAAATGGCAGACATGATAGAAAATACGAGCAAAACCAATATGAATGCTGTGCGTGCAGGAAATAAAGCATATCAAGACGCTAGAATGAGTGGGGCAAGTGAAGAAGAAGCGGAAAAAGCAAAACAAAAAGCAAGTCATGACTATGCAAAAGGATTTTTAGAAAAAAATAGTTCTGAATATCAAAAATTAATGCAAGAAACAACAAAAATAGAAGGAAGTAGAGTTAAAACAGAGAAAAAATATAACAAAGCAAAGGGAAAAGAAGAACGTTTAACTGGAATTTATTCATTATCTACTGATTCAAAAGGCAATTATGACAAGGCAAATAAATCTAGAGGAAGGCTTGCTTTTGAAGGGTTAGTAAAGGATCCAGTCTTTGCTGCTGGTAAATCTATCGGCAAAGATGCTAAAAACTTTGGAATTGGAGTGAAAAATAGTGTAGGTGATTTGAAGGGCAAATTTGCAGGGTTAGGTAAACATATCGCCGATGAATTTAATCAAGCATCTTCTTGGAAGAATGTTGGAAAATCTATTGCCGACTCATTCATAAAAACATTGGCTGAAACCACGGGAGGATTTGGACTTGATAAAGGCATTGCTTCTGCAACAGACATCTTGAAACAATCATTGACATTCCAAGGCGGTGTATTTAGACCTGCTCCACCACCTACCGATATTGTTCAACGTCAAGCTCACGAAGATCAGAAGACTGCTGCTAAAGCATCTCAAGATCTTGCTAAACAACAATTAGAACTTATGAAGGATTTCTTGAAAGGACAAAATACTCAAAATCAAAGACTTGAAGAAATGAACAGAGGTATAACTGAACTTTCAAAGAATAATCCTCCACCTACAGATAGCGGAAAGAGAGATTAAAAACATTTTCATAATTAAAATTTGCACTTAAAATAAATTTTGAAAAATTAAAATCATCTTTTCAAAGTCATGTTGGAGTCATATTATGCTTGAAAAAACTTATTGAGTAATTCAATAAGTTTTTTTATTTTTTGGGGTTGACATACCTCTATAATTATGATAAAAAAACCATCAAGGAGGAGTGTTATGGAAAACAACAAAAAGGAAATAAAGGTTGGAATTATCAAAAATCCAGATAGAAATATCTCTTTTTGTCCACCTGAAAAATTTATTAAAGCATTAGAAAATTATTATAAAACAGTTGAACAAGAAGATGGTGACGACGAATTAGGAATATAAAACCCTAATCATATAGGTAAAACGCTAAAGACTCTTGATTGTATAATAGTCAGTCAAGAGTCTTTTTTATTTAAGATTAATACATTTTATTTTTTCCTAATAAGTGAGGTAAGTTATATGGATGAAATAACTTTTTTTGCAATCCTTCAAAAAAATAGTGAATTATGAATTTTACAAGTGATTTATTGTTGTTCAATTAAAATATATTGTTTCTATAATAACCTTATTATCATCAAATTTTAATACCCATTAAGTTACTGCTGACTTTATGACTGCGTGTTTTAAAATCATATATTGAAATTTTCACAATAAGAATTAAGTCAAAATTAATAAATATATATAATATATAAAATAATATATAAACAATATAAAAAAGAAACTTCATATAAAAAGAAAGTCGTGCCAAAAATTTAAACTTAATAAATTTAAAATCACTATAATCTGTCAATAAACTCCTACGTTTAATAATTCTCCGAGTTCAGTCTTGTTCTTTTTATAGATTAGTATTTTGCGACATTAATAATCTATGGTTAAAAAATTGTATTTTACAATAGTATGGGGTAGTCATTTTATTAATGGCAAAGTTGAAACTATAAATTATTTTAAAAATTCTTATTGAAAATTTTAGAACTATTATATATTTTTATAAATGAAACGCACTGTAAAACAAAAAATTTTTCTTTCGTTAAGACAAAATTAGTCATTTTTCAAAAAATTTCTTATTAAAATTTTTCTTTAAAGTTCCAAAAAATCACATAAAATTTGACATTTTTCCGATGAATTTGCGAACACGTGGGAATGTGTCGGTTTGAAGTTCAAAAAAACTTAAAAAAAATTAAAAATTTTTAAAATTTTTTTGAAAAAAGTGTTGACAATGAGTTTTGATTTGTGATATTATACTCATGCTAACCCAGTAAGGAGCTGTTGCTTCTGGTTAGCATAGAACCTTGACAACTACATAATAGAAATTTTACAGAATGTAAAATGAGCAAATATTCATTATGTTAATTTTTAATGTAATACGAATATCATTGCAAAATTCAATTTACGTCGAGTAAATAACAAGAGTCTTATAAATTTAAGATTTGTGAAAATGCTAAGATTATCCAATTAAATCATTTTATATGATTAAGCTACAATGAGCATATAGGGGATGCCTTGGCACTAGGCGCCGATGAAGGACGTGATAAGCTGCGATAAGCGACGGGGAGATGCATATAATCTGTTATCCGTCGATTTCCGAATGTGGGAACACACTATTTTAAAAAATAGTAACATAACATGAATCCATAATGTTATGTGGGGAACCTGCTGAACTGAAACAACTAAGTAAGCAGAGGAAAAGAAAGTAAAACAACGATTGTGGGAGTAGTGGCGAGCGAAACTGCAAGAGCCCAAACCTAGCGAAGAAATTTGCTAGGGGTTTAGGACCGCGATGTGATAAGTTTAAGGATAGGTGAAGACTTCTGGAAAGTTGAACGACAAAGGGTAATAGTCCCGTAACCGAAATCGAATGACCGTCATGCGGGATCCAGAGTAGCGCGGGACACGTGAAATCCTGTGTGAAGACGCGAGGACCATCTCGTAAGGCTAAATACGACCTAGTGACCGA
>CALWCW010000092.1 GCA_944376495.1 uncultured Clostridia bacterium
TTAAAACAACAAAGTTGTCCAAACGAGATACGGCAACGAAAAATTGCTAATGTTGGTTAGCCAACATTAGCAATTACCACAGCACAGGCTTTTTATTTATCCGTCCACTTTTTTGGGTTCAGACTAATACGCTAGTGTTTTTTGTTTTGCTGTCAAAATGTCAATTTCTTGACACTACTTGACAACTATGTCCAATTTATTGCTTGACACCATCCACCTAAGTTGATTTTGTACTGTTTGAAACTATGTAAATTTATTTAAGTTTTTATAATTTAAAATCATTATTTTGATATAATCTTTTATAAAAAAAGACTAAGTTTTGAAACTTTCCCCCGGAAAATCTCCGTCTGGTTATAAAAACGGCAAGGGGTATACCATTATAGGTCAAAAGATAATGAAAGCAATCATTGTGATTTATATTTAGTCAAAATTAATATTTTTGACTTTAAATACATAATCGTTAAAAATTTCTTAGTGTTCTGTTAAAAGCATTAGTAACATTTTTAATTTTATGATATTTAGTACTAGTTTAATTTTAAAAAAATATATCTAAGTAAAATTGATATATAGATCAAAATATTTGACTTTGTGAATATTTTATTTTATAATATGGTTAAAATATTTGTAAAGGTGAATTATGGTAGATTATACAAAGCTATGGATTTTATTGGCATCTAAACATATTAATAAAACCCAATTAAGATTAGGAGCTTCATTTAACACTTCCACATTAGCCAAGTTAAGTAAAAACGAACTCGTTAGCTTGGATATTTTGGTGCGTATTTGTAAATTTTTACAATGTGACTTTAAAGATATTATTGAGTATAAGGAGGTAATGTAAATGAACTATATCGATTTGTTTGCTGGTGCTGGAGGACTATCTGAAGGATTTATTAGAGCAGGATTTAAGCCCATTGCTCACATTGAGATGAATAAAGAAGCTGTTAACACACTAAAAACTAGAATGGCTTATCATTATCTAGTAAAAATCAACAAACTAGAAATATATAATCAATATTTAACTGGACAAATCAATAGAGATAAATTTTATTCATTTATACCCCCAAAAATATTGAAAAGTTGTATGTGTGAAACAATTACAAAAGAAACCCTGTCATCCATATTTGACAATATAGACAACCAACTCGAAAAAAATAGTGTAGACATTGTAATTGGTGGCCCTCCTTGCCAAGCATATTCTCTAGTTGGAAGATCTATAAAATCTGCTCAAGATAAAATAAAAATTCAAAACAATGAAGAAGTTAAAGATGATCCAAGAAATTTTCTGTATCAATTGTATTGTGAATTTTTAAAGAAATATAAACCAAAAGTGTTTGTATTTGAAAATGTGACGGGCTTATTGAGTGCGAAAAATGGTCTATTCTATAAAGATTTTAAAGACATGGCTAAAAGAACTGGATATACTGTCGAAGATAAAGTTTTAGAATCAGATAAATACGGAGTTAAACAATCCAGAAAAAGAGTAATTATTGTCGGTTGGTTAAAAGAGTTTAACTTACATTATCCAGAATTTAAAGAAAATATGGATAGCTCTACAGTCAACGAAATGTTTGCAGATTTACCAGCTTTAGAACCGGGGGAAACCATAAACAAATATTCTTCAACATACATTAGTAACTATTTAATAAAATCAAAAATAAGATGTGAAAAAGACATATTAACTCAACATGTTGCTAGACCTAACTTAGACAGAGACAGACAAATTTATAAAAAGACAATTGAAAAATGGAATAATGGTCATAAAAGGTTGCATTATGATGAATTACCTGAAGAATTAAAAACTCATAAAAACAGAAGATCATTTATTGATAGGTTTAAAGTTGTTGAAGGAGATACAAATGCCTGTCACACAATGATGGCGCACATTTCAAAAGATGGTCATTACTTTATACATCCAGATATAAAACAAGCTAGATCAATATCCGTTAGAGAAGCAGCAAGAATACAATCATTCCCTGACAATTACTATTTTGAAGGTGGAAGAACATCTGCGTTTATGCAAATTGGCAATGCCGTTCCTCCTCTTATGGCTGAAGCGATTGCCAAAGGAATAAAGAAACTTTTAAAGAAGGATTAATTTAATGAATATACTTGTAGAAAAATATGGAGAACACAAGCGTAAACAATTACTAGATTCGCCCTTTAATTGTTTATTAAGTGCTAAAATAGAAAAGAACCCTCATCAAATTGATGCTTTTTGTGCTGCAATTGATTCTTTGAATACGGGTGGGATTATTTTAGCTGATGA
This sequence comes from uncultured Clostridia bacterium, assembly GCA_944376495.1. GTDB lineage: Bacteria > Bacillota > Clostridia > Christensenellales > UBA1242 > Caccovivens. Next base: position 2,270 of record CALWCW010000092.1, read on the forward strand.
AGTTGGTTTAGGGAAAACAATTGAAGCTGGACTCATATTGAGATATTTAATACAAAATGACAAAAAGCACTTACTAATAGTATTGCCTTCAGCACTAAGAATGCAATGGAAAATAGAATTGCAAGAGAAGTTCGATATAAAAGAAACAGAAATTAGAATCTTAACTAATTATGATGTAAAAAGAGATTATTATGGAGTTAAGGATTGGCTCGAAGAAAAAAATAAATTGAGAATTGTTTTATGTTCTTATGATTATTCATCAAAGCTAATAAAAAGATTTAACAAGGTTATGTGGGATTGTGTTTTTATTGATGAAGCGCATAATTTGAGAAATGTTTTTAGAGGAACAAAAAGAGCTAAAGCTTTATACGAAACAACAAAAGGAATTCCTAAAATAATGCTAACGGCAACCCCATTACAAAACTCATTAAAGGACTTGCATGGCCTTGTATCGTATATTGATGATAGAATATTTGGAGATCAAAGATTATTTGAAAAGAAATATGAAATTGCTCAAGATTATAAAGATTTAAAGGAATGCTTAAAACCAGTTTTATATAGAACATTAAGAAAGGATGTGAAATATCTAACCTTTACAAATAGAAACTGCTTTACATGCGACTTTACATTAACAAAAGAAGAAAAAGCTCTATATGTTGCCGTAAATGATTTTTTGAAGAAAGATAATTTATATGCTTTTCCTAGCGGGAATATTAAAAACTTCATAATTTTAATAATAAGAAAATTGTTAGCATCTTCTAGTAAAGCTGTAATAGAGACTTTTGAAGTTATAAAAGATAGACTTGAAAAATTATATGAAGGTACAAAATCAAAAGATGCTCAAGAAGGTTTTGAGATATTCTGGCAATATGCAGAAGATGAAATTGAAGATGAGGTTGTTGAGCAAGAATCAGAAGATATTTTAATTAGAAAAGAACAAATTCAAAAAGAAATTAATGAAGTTGATAATATTATTGATATTGCAGAGCAAATTAAAACCAATGCAAAAGTCGGAGCGCTAATCAAAGCAATAGAATTAGCATTCAAAGAACAGGACAAGCTTAATATTGAAAATAAGGTTGTTGTGTTTACAGAATCTAAAAGAACACAAAAATATATAGCAAAAGAGTTAAGGTCAAAAGGCTTTGACGAGGATGATATTCTTATATTTAATGGTGACAGTAATGATGATTTATCAAAGAAAATATATAGGGCTTGGCAAGTTAAGAATTTTGGCAATGTAGATTATGGTAGAAGTGTTGAATTTAAACATGCCATTGTTGATTATTTTAAAAATAATGCAAAAGTTTTAATATTAACTGATGCTGGTGCTGAAGGTTTAAACTTGCAATTTTGTAATACAATTATTAATTTTGACCTTCCATGGAATCCTCAAAGAATAGAGCAAAGAATTGGCAGGTGTCACAGATATGGACAAAAAAATGATGTTTTAGCAATTAACTTCTTAAATATTGAGAATGCTGCTGACAAAAGAGTTTATGATATCTTAACTAGAAAATTTGAACTATTTAATGGCGTATTTGGAGCCTCTGATTCTGCCCTTGGAGTATTAGAATCTGGTTCAAACTTTGAAAATAAGATTTTGGAAATTTATCAAAAATGTAATTCTGTTAAAGAATTTGAAATAGCATTTGATAAATTAGAAAAAGAAATTGACAAAAACAGAGGTAGTATTGGTAGTAAAGTAAAACAATTAAAAAATATTTTATCTTCAAAAACATCCGAGGAAAAACTTGAAGATATTGATAATGCAAAAGCATTAATGGAAAAATTTCTTGATGAAGTAGAATTTTGGAATAATATTCCGCCAGTTCGTGAAGTGATTACAACAAAGCCAAGAATATATCAAGTTCAAGGAGATACATCAAAGTATTTGCTTGAATATGGATATGTATTTATAGGACAAATGTATCAATCAGGTGTTTTAACTGAACCTATACTTGTTGCATGTGATGACGATGGTCAATATTTTGATTTGAGTGAAAAAGAAATTATTGATGAATTATTAAAAATACCTCAAGAAGATTTGCAATGGACATCAAAAAGCGATTATGGAGTAAACAAAACATATAATCAAATTGCAAATGATTTAACAAATAAAATTAATAAAAGGTTTAAAAAACTTGAGGAATATAATACAAAAAAAGTTAACAACTGGATGGAAATTCAAAAAGAACAACTTAATCTAGATATAGCCGATAAAAAAGAAGAAATTTTAATTATGAGACAGCAAGAAAGATTATCTAATAACATATATGAAAAAGCAGACATTAGAAAAGAAATTGAGAAAAAACAAAAAGCCTTAGAAGATTTCCAATCTAAGTTTATGGATAAAGTTGCCAAAATTGAAGCAGATGGTCAAAAAGAAATTGAAGAATTTAACAAAAAAATTGAAACAAATCCTATATTATTAGTGGATTTTGTGGTAAAATTTTAACAGGAGAAAAAAAATGAAATTAGAAGGGAAATTAGAATTAACTTGGGTTGGCAAAAATGAAGAGATTAAACTTGAGCCAAGAATCTTGGTTGAAGACAAATCAAAATCATACGGAGATCCTAATACAGAAAATATGCTTATCCATGGTGATAATCTTTTAGCATTAAAAGCACTTGAAAAAGATTTTGCAGGGAAAATTAAATGTATTTATATTGATCCTCCTTACAATACAGGTTCTGCATTTGAATATTATGAAGATGGTTTAGAGCATAGTGAATGGCTTTGTATGATGAAACCTAGATTAGAGATGCTAAAAAAGTTGCTAGCTGATGATGGTTTTTTCTGTTGCCACATTGATGATTCGGAAGGTCAATATCTAAAATGTCTATGTGATGAAATTTTTGAAAGAAATAATTATTTATCAACATTTTACATTCAGGTAAGATATCCTAATAAAACACTTGCGGAAGATAGTGACTATCAAAAAGTGATTGAACAAATTTTAATTTATGCTGGGAATAAGTCTAAAGCAAAGGTGAATAGGCCAAAAGAAGAATACGGAATAGATAAATTTACTTGGAAAGTAACAGAAATAAATGAAGGACAAAAAATAAAATTAGGTAATAAAGATGTTGTTATTTTCAAGCCTGGGGATTACAAAATAGAAAAAACTGTACCCTCTCTAAAAGGGTTAAAAGAAACTTGGGCGACAGGATCTCTTTCAAGAGTTAAAGCTAGCGCTGGAGAATTTTTTGAACTTTACCTTTCTTCACGAAAACAGGTTGATGGGTTGGGCTGTTTGTATAAAGTTTATGGAATTGGAGAAGATGGTCTTGGATTTAGATATATAAGTGGACCTAAAAAAGAAACAGCAAACAAGGGTAAATTTTATTCAGGAATCCCATTAAACAGATTAGAAGATTTAAAGACTGGAATAAGTTATAAATATTTACCAGTATCCAATTTTTATGATTTGGCTGGCAGTTTTGGAAATTGTAGGCTTGAAGGAGGAGTTGGGTTTAAAGGGGGTAAGAAACCAGAAGTTTTATTACAAATGATTTATAATTACTTTTCTAATCCTTCTGATATTGTTCTAGATTCATTTTTAGGCTCTGGTTCATCTGCAGCTGTTGCACATAAAATGAATAGAAGATGGATTGGAATAGAAATGGGAGATCATGCCTATTCTTTGTGTAAAGTTAGAATGGATAATGTAATACAAGGTGATAAAACAGGAATTTCAAAAGATGTACAATGGCAAGGCGGTGGTGGATATAGATTTTATGAATTGGCTGAATCGTTGTTGGTAAAAAATGAGAAATTGCCTATTTATCAAATAAATCCAAATTATACATTTGAAATGATGTGTGAAGCAATTTGCAAAATTGAAGGTTTTGATTATAAACCAGAAGGATCATTCCATGGAAAATCTTCAGAAAATAGATTTATCCACGTTACAACAGAATTTGTAAATGCAGAATATATTAAAACTTTAAGTAAAGAGTTGTCTAACAAACAATCTTTGCTAATTTATAGCACAAAGTTTGCAACTGATTTAAGATTGCCTGACAATATCGTTGTAAAAAAGATACCAAAGGATCTATTGAAAAAATGCAAATTTGAAAGCGAGGTAAGATAATGGATATTTTAAAAGAAATCAATTATGCAATGAGTTTAAGAGAACCTCAGGCAGAAGCGTTGTCTTATCTTGATAAAATATCGAGAGCTTGTGATTATAAAGTAAACACCAAGGAAGCTATTGAACAAGTTGCAACAGAAAATTGTGAAAATAATAAAAAAATAAAAGTAGCAGACGAATTCACTTTCCCTTCGTTTTGCTTTAGTATGACTACTGGTATAGGTAAAACCAGATTGATGGGTGCATCAATTTATTACTTATACAAAACAAAAGGGTATAAACACTTCTTTATTTTAGCACCAGGAAATACTATTTATGAAAAATTAAAAAGAGAATCAAATCCAAACCATCCTAAATATATTTTTAAAGGTCTAGAAAGCGAAATGGGAAGACCAAAAGTATATGATGGTGATAATTATGTAAAATATCCAGTTAAGTATATACAAGGACAATTTGAGTTTGAAAAAAACTCTGAAATTGAAATTTTTATATTTAACATAGGAAAAATATTCAATCGTGGCGATGTAAAATTTAATTTTTATAAATATCAAGAAACATTGGGAATGTCATTTGCTGATGTATTAGCTAATTTTGATGATTTAGTAATTTGTATGGACGAATCACATAGATATTATGCCCCAGCATCTATGAAAGCAATAAATTATCTAAAACCAATTTTAGGACTTGAGTTCACGGCAACTCCTAAAAGTACAAATAGAAATATTATATATTCTTACGGATTAGAAAAAGGCGCTGGAAAATATTTAAAAATACCAGTTGTGATGGGCAGAACAAATACTGCTGGATATTCTGCTGATGATATTGAGGAAATGAAAATTCATGACGGTATGACATTACATGAAAAACGAAAACAAGCTATTAGGCAGTTTTGCTCGGATAATAATCTGCAATATGTAAAACCAATAGTATTAATTGCATGTAAAGATACAAATCATGCTAGAAAAATAAGAGCACTCATAGATTCAGATGATTTTGAAAATGGTGCTTACAAAAATAAAGTTATTGAAATTCATTCTAATATGACAGGTGAAGAATCTGACGAAAACATTGCGAAATTAATTTCCATTGAAAGTTCAAACAATCCAATTGAAATTGTTTTGCATGTTTATAAATTAAAAGAAGGTTGGGATGTTAATAACTTATACACAATAATTCCATTAAACGCAGCAAAAAGTGACATTTTAGCAATGCAAACCATTGGTAGAGGGTTAAGATTACCTTTTGGTTCTATTACTGGAAATGAGGAAATTGACACTCTTGATATTGTAGCGCACGACCATTATAGAGAACTTGTAGATGATATTAAAAACAATCCAATATTTAAGTACAAAGATTTGGATGAACAAGACCAAGAGATAACAAAAAGTGTAAGTATTGAACCTACAATGAGCGAATCTCAATTATCTATTTTAGATATGTTAACTTCAACCTTAGCAGTAAAAACATTTAATGACTTGCAGGATGAGAAAACAGTAGATGATTTATGGATGAATTATTATAAAACTTTTTCTTCTTCAACTAAAAAGAGAGAAAAAACAAATTATGACCAAATTTCATTGTTTACAACTGAAACTAGCGAACAAGCTCCTATTTCAGAAGAAATTAAAAGCGAAGATGTTAAGAAAAAGTTTAAAGAAAAATTAAAAACTTATTCAAGAGTTGCAATTTCTGTTCCTATGATATCAATTCAAAGTAGTTCAACAAAAAATTATAGGGATTTTATGCCTAAAGTAAACATTCAAAGCTTTGAACTTGAAAAATCCAAAATTGAGAGATTTGATATTATAAATAATAAATTTTTAGAGACTGTAGATGCTTATGCCCTTGAAGTAAATGATCCTATTAATCTATTAGCTTGTGCTGTGTTTGATAGAATGACTGATATTTCTGCAGAAGAGTCTGTTGATTACATATTAAATATTGTAGAAAATTATTTAGCTCAAATACCAGGATCAGAGGATGAGAAGAAGGCAATTATTAGAAGATATGCAACAATAATTACTGATGATATCATTCAACAAATTAATAAGAATGCCGAGGTTAAAACAAAAGAAATTTGCAACATGCAAAAAAATTTATTAATTTTTAAATCATTTACAAAAACCGTAAAAGTTGAAGGCGAAGTTAGTTATAAAACTCAAATTGCAGAGAAAAGTAAAATTGGTAGATACCTATTCACTGGATATAAAAAATCATATTATGAAAAAAATGCTTTTGATAGCGATAGTGAAAGACAATTCTCCGTAATTCTAGAAGAAGATAATGATGTTATCAAATGGATAAAACCTCCTCTTAACCAAATGGGAATATTTTGGCAAGCGGGTTCTCAATACAACCCTGATTTCTTAATTGAAACAAAAGATAAAAAATTTATGGTTGAAGTGAAAGCTACAAATGAGGTTCAAAATCCTGAAGTTTTAGCAAAAGCACAAGAAGCTAAAAAGTGGTGCAAATATGCGAGCGAGGTTGATCCAGATAATAAACCTTGGGCATATTGTTTAATAAAAGATACCAATGTTAAAGTTGGTAACACTTGCAAATTTATATTAGGGTTAGCAGAAGCTGTTGAGGAGGTGTAAATGAACGATAAGCAAAAATATGCAAAGATTAGAACAAGTATAATTGATGCACTCAAAGTTGATTTAATTGGACCAGAAACAGAAGATGAAATTCTTGATGAAAGTCCCGCTTTTGCCTACCTTATGGGAATTTTATACCCTAGAGATGCAGAATCGTTGGAAAATGACAACTTATTAGAACAAAAATATGATGACAATGAATATGAAGAGTTTGATGAACCTTCAACAATGGATGAAGATGATGACAATCAAGTAATAGCATCAAATTTTAAAAAACAATCCTCAATAGGTTTGAGTTTTTATATTGTAGACAAACCAACAAAATTAAAAATTAATTGCTCTTGGGCTATTTATGACAAATTTAAGGAAGAATATGTTGATAAGGATGGTAATCAAAGAGATAGGTATAAATATCAAAGAGTTCCTCAAAAAGAAGAATTGATTTTAGATTTAAATAATAGTAAAAATAGTGATGATATACCATTAATGATTGATCAAAATATTAAAATTCATTATTCAAAAATTAGTTTAAGAGGTGGATATTCTCTAGTTTCTGTTTACCTTTATAATAATAAGAAAAAAAGCGATTGTGAACTAAATGATATAATTTTTCAAGTAGAATTTTCAGTTAGTGAAGAAAACAACAAAGATGTATTTATTCCAGAACATAAATGTAGAGAAAGATTGGCCCCTGATGAGTTTTACTATGAACAAAGACCTATTTTTGCAAGAGGAAGAGGTTGTGCTGCTGAATGGAAAAATGAAGGTATAAATTCTGCTAATTTAATTAATACAACATTCATTCCAGAATATGAGATGCCTGGAGTTAGTGCGGATTTAAACTGCTTTGAAAAAAATATCTTTTCTACATCTGCAATGATAAATCCTACAAAAAAAGATGAAATTAATAATCGTTTAATGAATTTGTATAATGAATATGAAAAATGGATTATTGCAAATTTGGAGAACTCTCCAAAAATGAAAGACGAAAAATTTAGAAATGATGAAGGAAAACGAGTAATTACTGATTGTAGAAAATCACTATCCAGAATAAAAAATGGCATAAATTTAATTTACACAGACGATCAGGCTCGAGATGCATTTTGTTTTATGAACAGAGTTATGTTTTTACAAAATGCAATTAAAAATTATGCCAAGAAACACGGCCAGTATGATAATAATGGTAAACAAATTGTATGTGCTTTTTCTGATTTTTCAAATCCTAGAATTGAAACAAATAGATTTGCATGGAGACCTTTCCAATTAGCCTTTATATTAATGAACCTTGAATCTATTGCAAATCCTCAATCAGGTGATAGAGAAATTGTAGATTTGTTATACTTTCCTACAGGCGGTGGTAAAACAGAAGCTTATTTGGGGCTTATTGCTTTTACAATTTCATTAAGAAGATTAAGAAAGACTGTTGAAGAATTTAATTGTGACGGAGGTGTTTCTGTAATTTTAAGATACACTTTGAGATTACTTACAACTCAACAAAGAGACCGTTTAACAAAAATGATTGTTGCGGCAGAGTTTGAAAGAAAAAATGAAGAAATAAAAAATCCAATCGCTCCTAAATACGGTAAAGAACGATTTTCTATAGGTTTCTGGGTTGGTGGTGGCGTTACACCTAATAAGTTTGAAGATATAAAAGAAGATGTATCCAATAATGGTAAAAAGAATGCTTTATATAATCAAATATTAACCTGCCCGTTTTGTGGTACTAAACTAGATTCGGCAAATTATTTTATTGATTATGAAAATAAAAACATCAATATATTCTGTCATGACAAAGATTGTATGTTTTATAAATATAAAGATAACAGACAATCAATTCCTGTTTATTTAGTCGATGAAGAAATATATGCTAAATGTCCAACAATTATTCTTTCTACCGTTGATAAGTTTGCAACACTGCCTTGGAAGGTTGAGGTCAACAATTTATTCGGAAGAGTTTTAGCAAAATCTGATAAAGGATTCTCTCCTATTGGTAAAAAACCTGAAGCAAGATCTGTTGAAATACAACAATTTCTTCCTCCAGAATTGATAATTCAAGACGAGTTACACCTTATTACTGGACCATTGGGTACAATTTATGGTGCATATGAAACAATGGTTGATCGTTTATGTACATATAAAATTAATGGACAAGATATTAAACCAAAATATGTTGTATCAACAGCAACTATTAAAAATGCAAATGAACAAACAAAATGTTTATATGGAAGAAAAGATTTATCTAAATTCCCATCTAACGGTTTTGATATAAGGGATAGTTTCTTTATCAAAGAGATGAGTTTAGATGAAAATCCTTTTAGACAATATGTAGGAATAAGTGCCTTTGGTCAATCTATGAAAACAACGGCATTAAGAATTTATGCAGTCTTACTTCAAAAAACTTTTGAGTTAAGTCAAGATGATGATGCAAAGAAATGGATAGATCCTTACTATACATTAATTGGGTATTTTAATAGCGTGCGTGAGCTTGGCGGAACTGTTCGTTTATTGCAAGACGACATTCCTAAAAGAATAAATAGAATAAAAAATAGATATAAATATTCAAAAGCAAGGCAACTATTTCCTAATAAAAATATTGAAATAACATCTAGAAAAAATGCTGGAGAAATTAGTAAGTTATTACAACAATTAGAAGCACCATATGACGATAAACGTTGTCTTGACACAGCAATTGCAACTAATATGATTGCTGTTGGTATGGATGTGGACAGGCTGGGCTTAATGGTTGTAACAGGACAACCAAAACAAAATTCAGAATATATTCAGGCAACAAGTAGAATTGGTAGAAAATATCCTGGACTTGTTATAACTATTTATAACCCATACAGACCAAGAGATTTATCGCATTATGAGAATTTTGTAGGTTATCATTCACAAATTTATAGATTTGTTGAAGGAACAACGGCCACTCCATTTTCTGCAAGAGCAAGAGATCGAGTTTTAGCAGCATTGATTATAGCGGCAATAAGGTTGTTATATCCAAATTTCTCTGAAAATGATGGTGCTGCTAAAATAAATTCATTAACCAGCGAAGAACTAGAGAAAATTGAAAGGCTAATTTTGGAAAGATTAATAATTATTAACCCTTCAGCACAAAGAGAAACAATACACGAAATTGAAATTTTTATTGAACAATGGAAACAACGAGCAAGAATTGATAAAAATCTAAAATATTATGTTTATGATACATCTAAATATGGAAGGTTGATGCAATACTATGGTCAACCAACACAAATCAATGAAAAACCTGTTTTAAATTCAATGAGAGAGGTCGAAGCAGGTGCTTCACTGTATTATTGGGAGGAAGACTAATGGATGATTTTTATAATAAAGTTGGAGATGTTAGACCAAATCAACTTATAACAACATTTGGTCCAGGGGCTATAGTTGATTCCATAAAAGATTCTGTAACAGTATTAGATATCAATTATTGGAGAGAAAAGGGAAAAAAAATAAATGATACTAGGTTAGCATCATATTTACAAGTAGATTGTTTCTATTCACCAAGAACAACAAATATGAACGATATTCCTGTTATTTCGTTTCCTTATTTTCACGTATGTTCTAGTTATAAATGTTTGAGATTATTTGATATCAGAGATAATTTTGATATTCAAAAATATCTTAGATTTGGACCTACATGTCCATATTGCAATCAAAAAGCATATCCTTCAAGATTCATATTAACTTGTGAAGCTGGTCATTTGAATGACTATCCTTGGTCTTGGTGGGTTCATCGAGGAAAAAATTCTTGTAGTGGAAAAAATTTAAAACTTTCATCTAGTGGTAACACTTCAACATTGGCTGATATGTGGGTGGAATGTTTAGATTGTGGAGCAAAAAGAAATTTAAGTGGAGCAACTCAATTAGAAAATTTTGAAGAATTACAATGTAGTGGACATCATCCTTTTAGACCAACTGTAAAAAATGAAAAATGTTCAATGAATGTAATTCCTTCTCAAAGAGGTGCATCAAATGTTTATTTCCCTGTTATTAGAAGTGCAATATCAATTCCACCCTGGATAAATCCAATTTATAATTTAATGGATGAACATTATAAAACTATATTAGAATTGAGAAAGTATAATGTTCCTGATGCAGAAGGAAAAATTTATAACGATTATTTTAAGGAAAATTTTACAAGAAGCGAATTTGATGAAGCTATAAGGTTAAGAGAAACAAATATAAAAGAATTTACTGACATAAAAACTATGGAATATAAAGCAATTACCCACTTTAATGATCCAATGTATCAAACTAATAAAAAACATTTTAAAGCCGAGGAAGAAATAAATATTCCAAATGATTTAAAATCTTATTTTTCTAGAATTATTAACATTACAAGATTGCGGGAAGTTATGGTTTTGTTAGGATATACTAGAGTTGATGCTCCTGATCCGGATGCAGATGAGCAAAAAAATATTACTTATTTATCAAAGGGGAAAAAAGAAAGATGGCTTCCTGGAGTTGAAATTAACGGTGAAGGGGTTTTTATTGAATTTAACCATAAAGCTATTGCTGACTGGGAAAAATCAAAAAATATTAACATATTATCTAGTTTGTTTAGTAAAACCTACAAGAATTACTGCAACTCCAGAGGCTGGACTATAAAGTATACAAAAGGCGCAAAATATGTTTTATTGCATACATTCGCTCATTTGTTAATTAAGCAAATGTCATTGAAATCAGGATATTCTTCATCTGCTATAAAAGAAAGAATATATTGCAGTGATGAAATGTCTGGAATTCTATTATATACTGGAAGCTCTGACCGTGAAGGAAGTCTTGGTGGTCTTGTAGAGCTTGGTAAATTACAAAATTTATTGCCAATTATAAAAGAAGCTTTTGAAGAAGCACTGGCTTGCACAAACGACCCTGAATGCTTACATAATTTACCAAACGATGATACATCGAATGGTGCAGCATGTCATTCTTGCTGCATGGTTTCAGAAACAGCTTGTGAAAATGGTAACAGAATGTTAGATAGAGGGTTAGTTATTCCCCTTAGCGGAAGGGAAAATGATTCTTATTTTAAAGGTTTAGTGGAGAAATTATGTCAATTAAAAATATAAATGATTCGTTCATTCTAAATGAATTTAACAATGAAAATAATATATTATCAAATATAGAATCTAATTTTGACAATACAAAAAAAGCTTTATTAAATCGATTTCCAACATTGACTGATGCTGACTGTATATCAATTATTGATATTATGAGAAATATTTCATCAGATAAAGAAAAAGAAAGTTGTGAACTTATAGTTACGTCGCCAAATTCATTTAAACTAGAAACGAAAACTACTTTTGCTCAAATTGATAAACTTATAAATAATGCAAAAAAACAAATAATAATGACAGGATATAGTGTATCAAATTATTTTGATGATTTTATAGATGCGATTATTAATAAAAGCCAAAAAGGTGTATTAGTTCAATTATATTTAAATGAATATGAAAATACAGTTTTAGAATCTAAATTAAGTATTTATTTGGGGAAATTCTTAAAAATTTACACTTTTAGTAAGAATGCTGATAAAATGGCTGCTCTACATGCTAAAATCATAAGTGTGGATGGCTGCAAATCGTTAATATCGTCAGCAAACTTATCTTATCATGGGTTAGAAAAAAACATAGAAATTGGCTGTGTTATAGAATCAAAAAAAGTAGCTAATAATATTAAGAAATTGTTAGAGCAACTATATTTTCAGAAAGTTTTTATAGAAATAAAGAAACAAAAATAGAAACAAAGAAAATTTAAGTTTTTTAAATTTTTAATTAAATCATTTTCTATATTATACCATTAATTATTATTATACTGTAAATTTAAAGGTTCTGTAAAATATTGTAATTAATTTAAAAGTTTAATATTTAGACATAAAAAATAAAGAAATGCAACAAAGGAATAACAATTATTTGATAGGTGTTGAGATTAATAGACAAGCATTATACTTTTACATTATATAATTATAATTAATTATATTTTACTACTCTTTGTGTAAGTAATTACTTTCAAAAGAAATTAATAATAAAGAAAAGTTTTCTTTTGTAAATTTTGGTTTAAAGACATCAATATTGGTGTCTTTTTTCTTTTGTATTGAAATATTTTTTTAGTTTTTTTAAAAAAAGCATTTACTGCCTAAATTTTTTTTAAAAAATGTCCTTATATATAATAGATGGATATTAAAAAATTAAAATTTACTTTTAAGTTTAAAACCGGGACTTTTAGGAACAAAAGTGTATTACGATTTGTATATAAGTGAAGGAGTATAAATAAAATATATTTAAACTTTTTTGAAAAAGTTGTTCAAATATACTACACGATTTGAAAAAAGTTGTAGTTAATATTATAGAGGAGGTAAAATAAATTTTAAATATTTTTTTATAAAAATTGCAAAAATGACCCCACGATTTAAAAAATGTGTCCTTAATAATATAGAGAGGCAAAAATATTTTTAAGAATTTTTGCTAAAAACAATAAGAACCTACGATACTTTTTAAAAAACTTGTAGTTAATAATATAGAGGGAGTAATTTTTTTT
>CALWCW010000093.1 GCA_944376495.1 uncultured Clostridia bacterium
TCTGCAACCTACCCATATAAAGTAAGCACCCTTTTATAGGTGCTTATCATGGAGCTGGTGAAAGGAATCGAAGATTCAACCTGCTGATTACAAGTCAGCTGCTCTACCATTGAGCCACACCAGCAAATAATTGAAACTAATTTAATAATTTCAATTATGGTGCCCTAAGGTGGAATCGAACCACCGACACAAGGATTTTCAGTCCTTTGCTCTACCGACTGAGCTATCAGGGCATAAAAGATAGAAAAATTAAGTGTGTTTTATGTTTTAATTTTATTTATTTATTTAAAAAAAGGAAGAAAATTTGAAAGAAAACATTTTTCTATCTTTTTTTAACCCTTTCGGGTTGGCGACTCGAATGGGGCTCGAACCCACGACCTCCAGCGTGACAGGCTGGCGTTCTAACCAACTGAACTACCGAGCCACATAAATTAATATGTGTTTTATTTTTCCATTATAATTAATAATGGTGGGCCTTCAGGGACTCGAACCCCGGACCGACCGGTTATGAGCCGGTTGCTCTAACCAACTGAGCTAAAGGCCCATTTGGCAAACCTATTTATATGGTCGGGGTGGAGAGGCTCGAACTCCCGACCCCATGGTCCCAAACCACGTGCGCTACCAACTGCGCTACACCCCGTTAAATAAGTTTGCAATGATATTTTAATATAAAAAAGTAATTATGTCAAGAAAAATCTTAAAAATTTTTAAAAAATTTTTTATTTTATTAATATATCAACAACATCATTGCAAAAGATTAAATTTTATACATAAAATTATAGATTTCAAAATCATTATATGCTAATATAATTATTATTGTTTATATAAATACTATTGTTTTAATAAGTCTAAAAAATCATTTTGTATTTTTTTAAATTTAAACTATAATATAATTAACATAAATAATTGACTAAATAATTGTTAAAATTTTATTAAAAATCACAATCACAAAACAACCTAAAATACATGTTTTACATGTTCGTCTTATTTAGAAAGGAGATTTCATGATGATTAGAAAAGGTGTTATAATTATTGGAGCATCAAGTCTTATCGGTCAAAAAACTGCAGAAATATTTGCAAAAAATGGCTACAATATTTTTGCAACATGTTATAAAAATAAAATTGACAATTTAAAAGAATTAGAACAAAAATATAATATTAAGGTCATCATTTCAAAATTAGATATTAACCGCCCTACTGACATAGAAAAAACATTTAACGAAGCTTTTAGTAAATTACCATATATTGATAGTATAATATGTAATGCTGGAATTAACTCAAGCGAGAAACTTTTAATTGATGCAAAAATTGAGGAAATAGAAAAGATTATAAATACAAACCTAACAGGCACAATACTCTGCAACCGAAAAGCATTAAAACATTTTATTCAGCAAAAACACGGAAGCATAGTCAATGTTTCATCAATATATGGATTATATGGGGGCAATTGTGAAACTGTTTATGCGGCAACAAAAGCCGGAATAATTGGATTAACAAAATCCCTTGCTCAAGAATGTGGACAATTTAAGATAAGAGTAAATGCTGTTGCCCCTGGCTTTATTGAAACAAAAATGACAGAATGTTTTAATGATGAAGAAAAAAAGATGATAGCAAATAGCATACCACTACAACGTCTTGGAACTCCAGAAGATGTTGCTAAAGCCATATATTTCTTATCAAATAACGATTCATCTTATATTACAGGTGAAATTTTAGAAATTACTGGTGGCGCAAGCACTTTTAATTAATTTTTTATAAATAAGGTTAATATAAAAAACTTTTATGGTAATCATAAAAGTTTTTTAATCATAGTTAAAAATCATAGTCGCTTGGATTGGCTTTATTATCGTCCTTTGAGTAAAATTCAAATGCTTTCATTATCTCTTCTAAATCATCTTTTGGATTAATTGCTTCTTTCAAATCAAAACCATTAGATTGAAATTTTACAGTTTTTTCTTGTTGCTCTTCTGGTTGAGTATTTAAGAACTTATCCACAAGATTATCATAATTATCATTTTCTTCTAAAGTCATTGAAGTAACCGGCTTTATTTGACTAGGCTTATCATATACTCTATCCACCCTTTCAATTCTAACCTCTCGAGGATTATCTTGAACTTTCTTTTCTTGCATTTTGCTAAGAAGGATTCTCATTGGGTCATTTTCAGTTCCGGTGCTCACAATTTCATCTTTTTTTGCATTTGTTTTATCTATGACACTTTCTATATCAGCAATTAGTTTCTTATAAGATGTATTTAAAGCAATACTTGGATACCTATCAATTAAATCTTGAAGAAAACTTTGCATTCGCGAGTAAATAACTCGTAATTGTTCACCACGCAAAACATCAATATTGCGATTCCCCTCTATTTGAAGTTTCTTCACTCCTTTTATAATTGCTATAAGTTTTTGTTCTCGCCTTTCCATTTCTACATACTTATTTTTTAAAGCTAACATATTCTTTTCAGCTTCTAAAACTTTTAAACGTTCTTCCATTAATGCCTTTTCATGTTGAGCCTTTAATGAAGCAATTTGATTATCAACCTCTTGTTTATTATATCCATTAAATTCTGTAGAAAACATAATCTCACTCCTATTTAATTAACAAAAATCTACCTATTAATAATAGCACAACAACACTAATTATTGCAAGGAAAATCCAAATTGAAATTAAATTTATTATATAAACTAATGTTGCTATACTTACGAAAAGTAGCGACAAAGCAAGAAAAAAATGATATGATTCTTTAAAAAGATAAAAAGTAAATAAAGATGCAACAGCAAAAGATAAAATAACAAATGCTGGATAAACATATAAAATATTCAAGATTATATTTTGAATATAAAAAAGACCACAAAAAAATAAAGTAAAGCCAAAATAACAAGCCGAATCTAAATAGAACAATCCGCCTTTGATTATTAAATGAATGCCTAAAAACAAACAAAAACTAAAAAACCATAGGTCAGGCAATTTAAATACGGTCAAAGATAATATAGTGCTTGTTATGAAAAATAACATATTAATAATAAAAGACAACCTCAATAATGTTGTCTTTTTAATTTTAAATAATCGTCCATTCATAATATTATTATTGACTTTATTTTTATTTTTTATTCTTTTTTCCTTTGTTTTCGGCTTGATTAGAAATTTCATTATCTTTAATGGTTTCTAAAGTTTCATTTTTTCTAAATTCACTCACCTCTGGATTGCTCTCTTTACTTAATTCTTTGTTTTTATCTCCATCATTCGTTGTATTTATATTATCGTTTTCTGTTATATCATTATCTTTTATGTCACTTTCATTATTTTTATTAGATATGTCAATTGTTTGCTCTTCAGAATTATTCCGTTCATCTTCATTTTTTTCACTATTTTGTGGCGAATTAACTCCACTCATATCAATAATAACTTGCTGTTCATTGTTTTTATTTCTTTTTGTTCGTTTAGGCTTTTTATCATTTTCAGTTGCCAAATTTGCTTGATAATAAGGTTGTAACTCTGCTAATGATTTTTTTTTACCTTTTTTATGCAGAATATAACTAAAAATGATAAATCCAATTCCAAAAATAATTAAAAGAATTGATAGTAATTGTGAGGTTCTTATTGATCCTATATAAAGGCTATCCATTCGTAAGCCCTCTATCCATGCTCTACCAGTTCCATAAATTATCAGATATAAACTCATCAAACTTCCACGTAATTTAAGTTTATTTTTTCGAAGTAAATACATTAAGATTGCAAATGTAATTATATTCCACAAACTTTCATAAAAGAACGTTGCCAGATGCCACCCAGAACCTCCACAAGTGCAACCATCTTGAACGCATCTATCTATATAAACAGAAAAAGGAAACCATTGCATAGACGGATTATCTACATAGAACCCATAGGCTTCTTGATTGAAAAAATTCCCCCATCTTCCTATTGCCTGCCCTAATATCAAACTTGGAACTGCTATATCAGCAACATCAAAGAAATTTTTCTTATGTATTAAACAATAAAGTAAAATTCCTATTGCTCCACCAATGACACCGCCATAGATAGCCATTCCGCCATTCCATATTTCAAAAACTTGCCAAAATGAAGTATATTTATCTAAACTAAAGATAACATAATAAATTCTTGCTCCAATTATAGCAAGAGGTAAAACATAACAAGCAACAATAATTAAATCTTCGGTTTTAAGCCCACGAAATTTAGCATTTTTACAAGCAACAAAAACACCTAAACCCATGCCTATAGCAATAATCAAACCATAATAGGCTATATCAATACCGAAGAAGGTAAAATATTTATCATAAAATCCGAACATATATTAATTATAATCATTTAACGCAATAATTGTCAAATAAAAATCATTTAATATTTATTATAACTATACTAATTTATTCACACTTTTATCTTATAATTTTACGACTTCTTAAAATTATAAAAAAAACAAATCGCCTTTTAGAGCTTTTGAAACTCACCCTTGCGATTTGTTTTTTGTAAAATATATGATTATATTTTACTTTTTTTATTATATTCCTTTCTTAAAGTTTTATTCTTATAATTGACGATTAAATTAAATTTCTTTTGAAATTTTTAAAATTTCACTTGTAAGAAATTTATCAGATAAATCATATTTACTATAGCCCATGATTAAAGTGCAATTTCTACCATCGTCAAAAGCCCTTCCTAATGATAACAACTTTCGCATTACAACTTTTGCTCGCTCTAAATGGTCTTCCTCTTGCTCAAAACATTCATCTAAACAATTTAAAACTTCCATAACATCTGTCACAAACAAAACGACCTTTTCGCCTCTGTTTAAAAGATTTTGACAATTATTAATTGCGTCAATAACCTGATTAAAATTGATTATGTTTTTAGTCCCATAAACTGTTGTAAAATCAATAAAGTTACCAATATTTTTTAAGGCTATTTCACTTTCAAAAGATATATTTACACCTAAAAGCAATAATTTATAGCCACTTTGTTTGCAAAATGTTGTCAAATTCTTAAAATTATCATTTTCATATAAGTCTTGTTTGTTGTCAAAAACATTACGTCTTCCAACAAAGGCATAACCTTCTCCAAAGGGAATTTTTTCGTTTGAAATAATTTCATTCCCTTCATTTTTTTCTTTTAATTTAGGCATATATTCTTCAGCATTAACATCATTTATTTCAATTATTTCAGTAGCGACATATTGATTTTCATTTGATAAACTTTGAGCCTTTAATTTAACCTTATCTCCAACATAAATTTTATTAAAAAATCTCAAGTCCTCTCTAATGTAAATCCATTTTTCATATTTTTTATCATAAATTGATAAATATCTATTTTCTGTTTTACGAACATAGCCCACAAACTCACCGCTATCATCTTGCATAAGACTAAAATCAGGGACATCTTGTGCAAAATTAAAGACAGAAACATTTTCAAAAACAAGTTCTGGAGTTTTTGCCGTATTTGTAGATTTATTAATCATTGAATTTATAATATCATTTAATGTTGATATTTTTTTGTATGGACGACCTTTTCGTCTATTAAACGCTTCATTATTTTTTTCGCCATGAAGAACTTTCATTATTAAGTCAATTAATTCATCACGTTTTTTAGTTGTTGGTGAATTAATCCCAAATTCTCTTGCAAGACCTCGCAATTCAAAAACTCCAAGTTCTCTTACAAGCATCTCCATTTGCTCAACATTTTGTAATTTTTCTTCATATTTTATCATTTGTATCACCCTTATTTATTATAAAAATAGTATGTGCAATTTGTCAACTATTTTTCACCATATAGGAGTAAAATTCGTAATTATTCCAATAATTAATGCCAAAACATATTGCAAAACAACTATAAATATATTCATTCCCACCTTTTTGTAATTAGTCGTAAATAAAACTATAAGTCCCACTCCCGCTCCAGCAGATAATCCAGCAACTAACGCAGGAAATAATATAACTCCCTCCATAAACATCTCAACTAAAAACACAGACGCTGCACAATTCGGAATAAGACCTATTAAACTTGCGACTAAAATCTGTATAAAAACATTATTTGTGAATAATATTTGTAAAGGTTCAAGACCACCACAATAACCTCTAATGAGATTGATTATTAGCGTTGCTACAAATACATAGGCGACTATTATTGCAGTATGTTTCAAAGCATCTAAAAATATATTTGTTGCACAGCAATGTGAATGTGAATGAGCATGTCCGCCATCTTCTTCATGAGCATGGTCACATGTATGACAATGATGGTTATGTTTGTGTTTTTCATTTGCATTCTCACTTATAACATTGCCATCACTTGATGTTATTGTTTTTATCTCATCATTTTCGCTATTTTCAGTATTAATTGTTTGATTAGTTTCACCTTTAACGTGTTCATGCTTGTCGTGATATTCGTAAAAGACCTGTTTTCGATTAAATAACTTGTAAATGCCGTCTATTAAATACCCTACAATAATTGCGTAAATAACTTTTATTGCAATTAAAATTAAGAGTTGTGGTATAAATTCTGGTTGTGAAATCATAAGCGGTATTGCTTCATCACTAGTGGCAATAAAAACCGCTATTAAGGTGCCTAGAGTGACAATCTTTCTTGTATAAAGTTCACTCATCACTGATGAAAAGCCACATTGTGGAATACAGCCCAAAAAAGCACCAATAACAGGTCCCGCTTTATTGGTTCGATGCAAAATCTTTGAATACTTTTCATTATCATTATGAGAAAAATAACTAACTAAAAGATAAGCAAGATATAAAATTGGTATAACTATTAACGTATCTTTTACAGCATCCCATAAACTATCTAAAAAAATGTCCATCTTCTCTCTTTAAAATATTTTTAAGTCTTGCCTATTATACATTATTTTATTAAAAAAAACAAGTATAATTAAAAAAATAAAAAAATAATATGGATTTAAAATACCAATAATAAAAAAGACAATTACATAATAATTGCCCTTTTTAATGAAAATATTTTAATTTTTCATTTTTTTATTAATTTTTACTCTTTTTTTATAAAATTTTTAGAATATTTCATAAATCATTCATTTATATCATCAATTTTTAATTGCTTTGCTCTTTTCTTTGAATGCTTCTTAATTTCTATAGTTTCTTCTTTTTGTATTTGTTCATTATCTATTATAGTTTCTTTATTGTCTTTTTGTTCTAAAATATTTTCTTGAGATTCTTTTACTTGTTGAGTTTGATTTTGTTCTTCATTATCTTCAATAGTTTGATTTTGTTCTAACAACTTTTCTTGTGATATTGTTTGAGTTTCTTTATCATCTTCAACTTTAGATTTTTCTTCTTTTTCTTGTCTATATTCATTCATTCTTTTAGCACTTTCTTGTGGTGAATATAATATAATTGTTTGTTTATCTTTATAGCCAATTTCACCATTCATATTTGCTGAAATTAGACTTTTTCCAACCATTTCATCAATTTTTCCATTATTAAATGTCGAAACTTCGCTATTATCAGCAAATAATTTTATATTACCTTGATTCATCGTTCCTACTTTACCATCATTTAAAAGATAGGTAATTTGTCCATCAAGCATACTAACTAAATGTGCGTTATCTAAAATACCTGTAATTTTTCCAGTAAGCATAGTGACAATTCTCGCTTTATTTCTAACAAACATGACTTCACCGCTTGTTATAGTAGCAAGTTCTGACTTTTCATCTACAAAACGAATAAACCCACCATTCATAGTCCCAATGGAAGCCTTTCCTTTTACATAATCTATTGAACAAGAATTTATGGTCGTAATAGAAGATTTACCGCATACAGTAGTGATTTTTCCACTTTTAAATAATCCTATCTTGGCTTTACCGCTCAAGATGTCAATTTCACCATTTTCAACCATTTGAACTTTGGCTTTACCTGAAATTTCCTTAAAAGTGCAATCAAAACTTTCCAATACTATAGCATTCCCCGTCAATGTAACATTTTGACATTTATTTAATATATGAACTCCTGATGAAAGAGTAAAGTTTGCTTCTTCATCATGAATAATTGGGTCGATTATTTTTTCTTTCTTTTTAAAAAGTCCCATTTGTGCCTCCGCATATTTATAATATCATATAAAATAAAGGTATGCAATCATTTTGCAAAAAATTTCAAAAAATATTTTAATTTTTTAAAAAATAGTTGACTTATCAACTTTAATTGCATATAATCGTAATGCTTTTAAAAGGAAATTTATGTATATGAGTTTTATTGATGTAATGGTTTTTATAAAAAAACAAATGCAAAGTTATTTAAATGATGAATTTAAAGCATTAAATTTAAAAAGTTCAGAAATG
>CALWCW010000094.1 GCA_944376495.1 uncultured Clostridia bacterium
AAAATTTAAACTGTCAAAAAAAGACCTAGCAATAGGTCTGTGTCAGCATGTCAAAATTTAAAAATTTAAAAAAATTAAAAATTTTATAAAAAGTACTTGATTTATATTAGCAAGTTTGTATAGGAGGTATTGTATGTTAATTACAGGAATTTTAATTACAATATTTGCAATTTTTATGATTTTAGTTCCTCAATTTTTTATGAGACTTAAAAGTCCTAGAATACCTGATAAATTATTAAAAAAACCTAAAATGAAAATTGTTCTTAGAGTATGGGGTAGCATTTTTGTAATAGTAGGAATTTTATTAATTGTTTTCTCAATTATTTAATAGCAAATTACAATTTATGGACGTGATATTATGAAAAAAGAAAAATTACGGGAAATGATATAGGGCTTATTGGCTCTATATTGGGGATAATAGCAAGTATTATATTGATAATACTGAATTTAATAGATAATGATTATCTAATAATAGCTATTGTTTTATTGTGTAGTTGTTCTATTACTTTAATAGCGAATATTAGTCAAAGAAATAATAGAGAAAAATAACAATTACCATTTACAGAACAATCGAGTATTATCGAAGATTTACTTTCTCCATGGTATTCTGCGCTTTTCACAAAGCAAAACTCTCTTCATTTTTACCAAAGAGAGAAAGTAATTCTTTTCAAAATTAATATTTTGTGTATATTATTAAGTGTGTTGAGATTATTTTAACTCTTTGGTCGGACTTATAATAACTCAACACTTTTTGCTTTATAAGAATATTCATTTAAAATTCAAGACTTTTCGTTAGAAATTTGGTACAATTTTAATATAGTTGGAGTGATGAAAATTCATTTCGTTGGAGGTATTATGAAAAAGGAAATCGTTACGGTTTTAATAACAGGAATGACTATCCTAGGGATAACAGGTTGCGGTTCAAAAAAAGATTTTCAGATTGAATATCAAAACCAAAATGAATGTAATAAACCGGAATTACTGATGTCAAAAGAAGAAAGAAACATTTATACTTACTGTCTTGAAAATACGACCATTAAAATAAACGATGAGAATATTGAATTAAAAAATTATATAGAAGATAATAACGATGCCATTAACCAAATAATAAGTACCTTAAAACTGGAAGATACTTTAATGGATGGTGGTACTCAAATTTATAAGGGAGATATTACTTTAATCCAATGTAATACACTAGATGGTAATCAAGATGTTTATATTGGAAATAAGGATATGGAGTTTAAACAAAATTTTTGTAAAGATAATAACTATACTTTTATAAGAACTTATACAATAAACGAAGTATCCAAATATACTGAACAACAATATACTGAAGAGGGGAGTCCAGTTACTTATGGAAATTCCTTTAAAGTAACACTAAGTGAATTTCAAGGAGAAACAAAAACAGTAATTATCAATAACTTATGGGATATCACCTTAGAGAAAGACAAAACTTATGAATTTGAATTTATGCTTAATGAAGATGCGATAGAAATAGAAGAGAAAATCGAATATATTTTTAAAAATTCGACGATTGTAGGAGTTAAAGAAACGACTAAAACAGGTTTAGAACAACTTCAAGAACCAATAAACAAAGAATAATAGAAAAAAATAGAAAGAATGAAAAATAAAGATAAATAAAAAAACATCGTTATTTAATAAGGAGTAGAATTTATGGAATCATTTCATCAATCTGATAAAAATAAAGAGAAAAAATTAGATGTTCAAAAGGCCTTTGAATTAAATTTAAAGTATATATCTAGTCAAGAAATGAATGTCGAAGATATTAAAAATCAATTTGTAAAATCAAATACTAGATCTTATCTAACGATAGGGGAGATTGATTGCCCAAGTGGGAAAATTATTGTTTCTGATCCACTTGCCTATTTAGCCAGTGGAAAGTTTTCTCCAGTACTAGAAACTGAGATTCCTGTCGGCAAATATCCAGTTGAGATTTCTATATGCCGAAGTCCTGAAATAGGAATCAGAATGTGTACAGCAAGATTAAAAATCAAAAATACTCTAGCTATTAAATACGTTATCGCTAACCCTACTGAAGAAACTGCTACTTTTATTGCTAAAGATGGCGTTCTAAGTGGGTTCCCAGTAGATGCAGGGATGATTTCTTTTTGTGATGAACAAGTAGGAAAAGAATATCAAATATTTTTAGATGCCTGGTATCAAGATAACCCTGATGGTAACCACTACGATGATTATTTTGCTACATTCTTTAAGGAGAGTGCACTCAAGTTACCCCAATACCAAAGAGAAGAGGGAGATTTTATCGAGTGGAAAAACCCTAGTACTAAACATAAATTGGTGATGATCGCTAGTGGTTTTGGTGATGGTTTTTATCAGGCTTATTGGGGATATGATGAAAAAAATGAAATTTGTGAATTGATTGTACCTTTAGTAAATCCTAATTTGTTCGGTGTTTAAGCAATGAAGATAATCAATAATAGGAGTATGCTAGATAAATTTGTATGAGATCTTGAAACAATTAAATATTCAATATAAAGAAATAGAACATGAAGCAGTCTATACGGTCGAATAAGCTTAATTTATAAAAAATCATATTGAGGGGACTCTTTGAAAAGTTAAAAGAAGAAGAGGTAGAAGAAGTAGCCAACTCTATGAAGCAGAAAGACCTATGAATATAAACGGAATTAAACTGCTTCAAACATAAAAAAAATTAAAGATAATTCTGATTTCAAATGATTGTTGTAAAACATAATATTGTTATTGTTGGTTTTGCACAAGTTATCATTCATCGTAATGCTTTGAAGAAAACAATCCTTTTATCATCATTTGTAGTGCTTGAGTAAAAAAAAGAATATAGAAGGCTTAAAGTAAGAACAAAATTATTTGAATATATCGAAAATATAGCTAGAAAAATGAATTGTGAGTTTATTCGCTTATTGGCTGATTCAGATAACATTGGTGCTAATCAACTTTATAAAGAATTAAATTTATGAATTCGTTAATGGTTATGTGAAATTTTTAAAATACCTTTATCATAAAGCTTATTTCCTTTATAATTTTATTACTTTGCTGATAAGTTGATAATCTAACGGTGTTTTTAGAATATAAGAATGGTGTAATTTTCTCGATGGAACGATATTGAATAAACACACGGCATTTTTCCTAAAAAACTGATATATAAATCTTCTTTTTAATGATAACAAATCTGTACATAAATCAAAATTTATAAAAATCTCGATAAAAATATTATGTTATAATATTTTTATCTAATACAAATTGATTTGGAGGTGTAATATGGGATTTTGGAAAAAACTTGGTATATGGAATATGTTTACTGGTAAAACCCCAGAGACAAGAGCCTTAGGTGCCCTTGTTGCATTAGATGATTATGAAAAGGAACCTAAAAACAGCAAATATTATTCCGAGCACAATTATAGTTGGTCTGAATGTACTAATTGCCATACTATAATACAAGAAGGAATGGAAGAATGCCCAAATTGTAGACAAAAATTTAAAAAAAGTTTATATTCTAACGGGAATGAAAATACTAAAGTAAATATTTATGATAGACGGGGAAATATTATAGATATAAGTGATTTAAGAAAACAAAAAAAGAAATTCTATAAAGCTGGTGTTAATATTGATCCAGGTGATTACTTTTTTTTCTCACTCGAAAATAAAGGAATGTACATAATTGGTGCTGGTCAAATAGATGGACCTTCTGATATGTATGATGCTCTAGAGAAAAATGATTATTGTATAACCGGATCTTTTATTAAATTATTAGTTTCTGATTCGTTATTTGTAGATAACGGATTTTTGATTAATACAAATTTAATTAGCAAAGTTGAATATATCAATCCACATGGTTTTTATAGTTATAGGGTTGGAACGGATCTACCTGAAGGAAATTATCATTTTAAACTTTATGACGAAAACTGTTCTGCACATTTTATATGCTATCAAGGAGCAAAAACTGGTAGAGTTGATGAACAAGAGAAGGCTGAGGGATGGTTTAACACTGCAACAGAGTTAGATATAGCTGATGGCCTTGTAATATATTTAGATAAAAATATATTTATTGATAAAATTGTTAGCTTTGGCGGAAATGAAACTTAAGAAATAGAAAGGTTAATTGAAAAAAATCTAGTTGTGAAAGATTAATTTTTTGAAATGAATTGTGAGTTTATTTGTTATCGACTGATTCAGATAACATTGATACTAAACGATTTATTAAAAAATTAAATAACAAATGTGCTAATAGTTGTGTAATTTTTTAAAATAATTTAATCATAAAGGTCATTTTCTTTTATGACTGTATTGCTTTACTGATAATCTAACAGTATCTTTTTACAACATGAATTTGTTTATAAGTAAATATTTCATAAATAATCTTTACAATAAGAAATCACGTTATCATAAAAAAGGTCAACGAGTAACATAGGATATTTTTATAAAATAGGTTGTGTTAAAATATAAATATAGTTGTTTTTTTTGGAGGTGTAGTATGGCATTTAAAAGTTATAATTGGTCTATAGGGACTACTAGTTTTAGAACGAGTCAATTAAATTATAAAATAGAAAGACAACTACAATTATTAAAAGAATTCTGGAATAATAATCCTAATGCAGAATGGAATAATGACACCCAAGAAAAATATTATAATTATTTAAAGGAAAATGACTTTTTAGATGGAGAAGCAAAAATTCCAGATAAAGATGCAAGAGAAAAAACCTCTGGTTTAGCTGATATAGGCGTTTTAACTAGAGACAGAAAATTAACTGAAGTTGGAGCTAATATTGAACGATTATTATATAAACCAATGAATAAAAAAAATATATTTATGATTTCTGAAGACAGTTATAAATATTTATTGCAATTTCTAAAACTACAAATTAATAATGAGAATATTAAAATAAAACCATTTATAGCACTTATTTATATGATTGAAAATTTAGATTACTTATCTTATGATGAATTTACTTATTTACTTCCACTTTGCAAAAATAAATATGATGTCACAAAAATGGTTCAAACAATAAAAAATACTGAAAGAGATGGAGTTTCTGTAGATGAAATTATTACAGCCAAAATATTTGAAATGAATAATTATATGCAAGCTCTATATGATTTTAGTAAAGAATATTCTGTAACAGAAGAAACGTTTGAAAAAATAGGGTTAAATAGAAAAAGTAAAACATACGATAGACCTTATAATGCTATTTATCATACTTTAGTTGATTTAGTATTTCATTTAAAGCATAAAAGTTTTAATGATAGACTTCTAAAATATCGAGAATTGTTTGATGAATGTAAAAAAATATCGGGAAATACTAGAATGCTATGGCAAGATTATTTGTTTATGGGATATAGGGTAACTAAAATTGATGAAGAATTTGATAAAAGATTTAAAGAATTAGATATCAGTTTACCTAAAAATATAATTGATTTTAAAAAGACGTTCTTTATCAAATTACATTTATTTAAGTGGAAAGTGAATTTAAAAGATTTCTTTGATTTAAATAAACGATATTTTTCATTAACAGACATTATAAAATTTGAGGATGAGAAGATAGAATTAGATATGTTGCCAAAATTCTACTTTAAAAATATAATTGATGATTTACTCAATGAAAAATTATTAGAAGACGATGTCTATTTAAATAAATTTTATTCAGATATTCCAATAGAAAATATTTCACCACACTATAATATTAATATAGCCGATGTAATTAATAATATTAATGAAGAATTAGGGACAAAATTAACAATTAATAATATTAATACATACATTAAAGATGAAAAATTAAAGAACTTTAATGAGTTAATAGATACTAAATTTAAAACAAACGATTTAATTAGAATATTGGAGCAAATAAAAAATAGAAATGATGAGGAATTAAATTCATATATTACTGATAATGCAAATATACCAACAATATTTGAGTATATACTTGGAATTGCTTGGTATAGAATTAGTAGAAAAAAAGGAAATATTTTGGACTATATGAATTTAAGTTTAGATGCTAATTTTCTTCCAAAAACACATGCTGGTGGTGGAATGGCAGATATTGTATATAAGTATGATAATGATACATACCCAAAACATGATTTGTTAATTGAAGCAACTCTATCTGAATCTACAGGACAAAGAGCTATGGAAATGGAACCTGTTTCTAGACATCTTGGTGAAAATATAAAATTTACTAATAATTCAAATGATTATGCATTATTTGTTGCTCCTAACTTAGAAGAAAGAATAATCTTAGATTTTAGAAATATGAAAACAAGATTTTATCCAAAGGGGAATGGTGAGTTTATTGAGTGTCTAAAAATCATACCAATTGATATAGATATACTAAAAAAAATCCTTGAAAATAATATGAATTATAATGAAATCTATAATTGGTTTGATAAAGCATTTAAATCATCTGTTCCTGATCCGATTTGGTATAGAGAAGAAATTTTAAAAAATATATAAAAGATAGTTGAGAAGCTATCTTTTTTTTGATATAATTGTATAGAAAAATACGATGCCGAAAATGGAAATGGAGATGTAAAATATGAAAACGATTTCAATTAATAATAGAAGATATATAGGTAGTAAAGCTAGAATGCTTGATTTCATTGAAAATACTATAAAAAAAGAAAAAATTGAATTTTCTTCATTTTTGGATTTATTCGGTGGAACTGGTATAGTTGGAGATTTTTTTAATAATCAAAAAACTAAAATATATGTTAATGATTTATTGAAATCTAACTATTTATCTTATTTATCATGGTTTGGTAATGAAAAAATAGATAAAAGCAAAATAAAACTATATATAGAGAAATACAATTCGCTTTCTAACTTAGAAGAAAACTATTTTTCGCTTAATTTTAGTGATACTTATTTTAGCAAAGATAATTGTAAAAAAATTGGTTATATAAGAGAAGATATTGAAACGAATTATCTTTCTAACAATTTAAACACAAGGGAAAGAGCAATACTTATAACATCTTTATTATATGCTATGGATAAAATTGCAAATACAGTTGGACATTATGATGCATATAGAAAAAATGGAGATTTAGATAAAAAATTAGAGTTATGTATGCTTGATTTAAAATCTAATACAAATAATAAAAATAATAAAGTTTTTAATGAGGATTCTAATGATTTAGTAAAAAATATTAAAGCAGATGTTGTTTATATTGATCCACCATATAATTCAAGACAATATTCAGATGCATATCATTTATTAGAAAATGTGGCGATGTGGGAAAAAAATGAGGTTCACGGGGTTGCTAAAAAAATGGAAAGAAATGGGATAAAGAGTAAATATTGTTCTGTATCAGCTCCACTTGCTTTTAAAGACTTAATTGAAAATATAAATGCAAAATATATAATTGTTTCATATAACAATATGGGTACTAAAGGAGCTGGTAGATCGCAAGCAAAAATTAGTGATGAAGATATTATGAATACTTTAAGAATGAAAGGTAAAGTCAAAATATATGAAACTGATTTCAATCAATTTAATACAGGTAAAACACATATTGATGGTCATAAAGAAAGACTATTCGTGTGCAAAGTTGGAAAAACTACAAAGAAAAAACAAAAGCAAGAAGTTCCAATAATTGATAAAGTTAAATCTCCACTAAACTATACGGGAGGTAAGTATAAACTATTAAATCAAATAATACCCATTTTCCCAACTGATATAGATCTGTTTATTGATTTATTTTCAGGTGGCTCTAATGTAGGGGTTAATGTAAATGCTAAGAGAATTGTATGTGTTGATAAACAAGAAGAAATAATAAGAGTTATGGACTTATTTAAGAAGTATGAAGATGGATTTATTATCAATTCATTAGAAAAAATTATTGAAAAATATCAATTAAGTAATTCATTGTTAAATGGTTATGAAGTTTACAATTGTACTAGTGACAAAGGACTAGGTTCTTATAATAAGTCTAAATATTTAGAATTAAGAAAAGATTATAATAGTATGAAAGGTAATACAACTGAAAAAGATTTATTGTTTTTAACGCTTGTTATTTATGGATTTAATAATCAAATTAGATTTAATTCTAATGGTGAATTTAATATGCCAGTTGGTAAAAGAGATTTTAATAATTCCTTAAGAAAAAATTTAAAGAATTTTATAACAAAACTTAAAACTAAAAATATTGAATTTATAAAATCTGACTTTAGAGAATATGCAGTTGAAACAACAGATAATACTTTAGTATATTGCGATCCACCATATTTTTTGGGAACAGCTAGTTACAATGAAAATGGGGGATGGACAGAGCAAGATGAAATAGATTTATTAAATTATTTATCAATTTTAGATAGTAAAGGTATCAAGTTTGCTTTATCAAATGTTATAGAACATAAAGGAAATAGAAACAGCATTTTAGATGCATGGATAAAAGACCATAATTATAAAGTTCATATTATTGACTGTGATTATAATAATTCTAATTATCATAAACAAACTGGTAATATCTTGAAAACAACTGAAGTGTTGGTGACAAATTATTAAAAAGTGACTTATCTTAATCATTGCGATTAGGCTCTTTTTAAAATTTATATAAAAAAAGCAATTGTAAAAAATGTACCTAATTTGTACCTAAAATCTTTTTTACATAATAAAACCCTTATTTTACAAGGGTTGAAATCTCTATGGAGCCACAGTCGAGCCTATCTCGAACTTTTGCTCAAAACAAGATTGATAAATATCAAATCTATTAATATTTTACTAAATTACAATAAAAATATCAATGCTATATGTCTGATTATTTAAAATTTTTGAGATTTAAATATTTATGATAAGTTTTTGCAAAATTATACCTTATTGAATAAAAAAGTTGATAATGTGGATTAATAGTACTGTTAAAATTGGATTCTTTAATGGATTTATATATATCATTTTTAATTGTTTCACTATTAACAAAGGTAAATATTTCTTCTAAACTTTTATCAATATAATAGAAACATAGTATAGTTTTTTCTGAATGTTTTACTCGTTCTTCATATCTTTCATTAAAATTAATATTAGTAGGTAATACATAGCTTTCCCAAACAACAAAAATGCCAATAATATGTTTTCTTTCTATTTGCGTAGCTATGGTATTTATTTCTCTATAAAATGTGGCCTTTGATTCAGCCAAAAAGGAATTTATTTTAAAAGTTTTATCTTTATAAAATATAAACATAGTAGGCATTATATGTTGTTTTTGTAATTTATAAATAAGAATATGATGTGAAATGAAATCTTTAAACATATCTTTTAAATTATTACCTTGAAAAAAGTTGTTATTTATTGGAATTTTTTCTTCTTTTTTATTTATATTATTATTAAGTCCTAACATTTTTGCTCTAGATTTAGGCTCTAGTAAATTGGTGCTTGGTATATATTCATAATCTCTCTCTAAACATAATTCATATATGTATATTTCTTTAATTTTTTCAGAAATTTTTAATTCCATATTTTCACATTTAAGACAGTTAGTATTGGTGGATAATTTAAATTGTGTAAGAAAACTATTCATATCGGCGATTCCATGTTTTATTAAATCAATAATATTTATTTCCTTACCATTTTCAGTAAATCTAATTATAATAGACAAATATATTTCTGGTGCTTTAAATTTTTTTAGTTTCTCTTTAATTTCGTTTTCTAATTGTTTTGCATTTTCCCAATTTTCATAAGTATAGTTATGTTTTATAATTTCATTACTATTTCCATAAAAATATACATTCACCATTATTTGCTTATTTAATTTAAAGGGATTTTGATGAATTATTTCAGCTCTCTTATCGTTAAGCCATTTTAATTCATCACTGGTTAAATATTGATCTCTTAATTGCTTATATATTTTCTTATTTTTGGAAGAATCTAATGATTTTTGCAAAACAAATGTTATATTTCTAAATTCAGAAAAAAAACTATCAATGGAAGAAACTACATCGCAAAATTCTTCTGCTTTTATAAAGTCAGATAAGTTTTTTAAAGCACTATAAAATTTTTGATATGACGCACACATTATACAATTACTCATATATACCTCCTCATTGTTTTCTCAATATTATAGCATAAAAAAACAAAATTTTCGGTTTTGTTTTTAGAATATTATATATAATTTATTTTTTCATCTTTTAAAATAGCATCAATATATTCTATTGTGTAATCACGAATAAATTTCTTTGGAGATAAAACCCAAGAATTTATTTCATTATACAATCTTTCGAATCCGATTTCTCCATATTGATTATAAAATTCAGAATAATTAATTAGACCTTCTTTTAAATATTCTCTGTACGCTTCATTTCCCACGTACATTCTTTTTGACAATTTACTTCCTGACCAATCTAATATCGTTGGAGTATAAATGATACTTGGAACATCATGTATTTTCATTTTTAACAATGGTTCCATATAAACTCGTAAAGGCCACATTCCAGACCAATCGCCACCATCAACAATAACATTCAACGAATTATCAATTTTATCCTGCTTTAATAAATATAATATTTTTACTAAATAACGCAATGGTACATTCATATCAAAATTGTCATTACTATTTTTGTCGATTTTTACTTCAAAATTTCCATGTTTTGGACAAAAAGAATTTATAATAATTTTATTGTCTACAGCTTTAATTTTTGTATTAGAAAGATGTTTTTCTGTTAAGCCACATTTAGGGCATGGGACTCTTAATCTAATTTCGCCATTTTTTGGATCTAAAGTGTATCTTAATTCTTTTTCGTTCTGTATTACTTCATAAAGTGCTTCTTTTACTAATGGATTTTTTTGATAATCATAAAAAAATAATACCTCATAATTTATTTTGTCTTTTTTACTTAATTTGTCTAATAACTCTTTAAAATAAGGGAAAAATTTTTCTTTAATTGTTAATCCATTATTATCTTTAACAATATTTAAATTTTTGTAATACTTAATTCCATCTATCATAAATTCTTCGCCAGTAACACTTTCTAAAAGCTCAACTTTTATTTTTACTGGAACATTATAATATTTTTTGAAATGTTTAGCTAATGCAAAGGCTGAAATAAAATTGGTTAGAGTACCGACATGTGGGTAACTATTAACCTGTGCTGAAAGCCATAAAACAATTTCCTTTTTTCCGTCCATTTTGTTTTTTATAATTTCTGCTAAATCATCTATTATATAATTCATTCCTGCTAATGGATAATATACATTTTTCATTTTGACCTCCTCGTTATGTATCCCGCTTTAATTATATCATATTTCTTATTTTTGGTATATTCAATATCTTTTAATTTAAATTCTTCTGTCATTTCCATTTCCTTACAGGTCATACAAAAATTGTCTTCATATAATTTTGAGTGAGAATTGATATATTCTTTATTATATAATTCTTGTTTTTCTAAATACTCATATACTGCTGGAAAATTTTGAATATTCAAATAACATTGTGGAACATTGAAATGACTATCAATTTCTTTTATTTTATTTATACTTATTGGCTGTTTAAATAATTGTAGAGATTCTATAGGAATAGCAAATTTTTCTCCATTTTTAAGGCAATTTTTAATTCTATCATATATAATAGAACCTTTATTATAATCGTCTATTTTTTCAGCTGTATGTATTGGTTTTCCCAATTCCATTATGCCTATTACTTCTTGTACAGGGGCGCTTAGATAAAGATATGCTGTCGTTGGTTCATCACAAAATCTTTTTCTATATTCATACATTTTCATGTTATATAATATTGGCCTAAAAAATTCAGGCCTAAAACTCAAAAAAATTTTTCTTTTCATTTATTTTACCTCCAATCAACAAAAATACAATTTAAGTTTCTGCTTAAATTATAACATATAAATATTAAATTATAAAATTGCGTGTGATATATTTTAATGTTATTTAAAAGCAAAATGTTATTTATTTTTTAAACTTTTCTGCATTTCATAAACAGTATCAATTTCTTCTTCCATTTTTTTGTATAATTCCATAATCTTATTTTGACAGTTATCTATTTCTTCTTGGTGCTTTTTTAATTTTTTCTTTTGAAAGAAAAAAGGTTTTGTATCTTCTAGATGTAATAAATAATCTTGATAGAATTCTGCTTGTTTTCCTAATAGTAATATGTATTGGTTTGATTCGTTAATTTCGTTTATTATACATAAATCTATTAGTTTAGTAGCTGTGTCCTTTTCTTCACTTTTTTTCCTCATATAAAGTTCCTTTCTATTCTATTAAAAAGCCCTATACTAGAGGAGACTTTGTTGTTATATAGTCTAATTTACATATTTTTCAATTCCTTTTACCATAATAATAGTGATTATTGATTGTGAGGTGGTTGAAATAAACAAAAAATTAGAGCCTAATAGAACAAGCATTTTGTTAGGTAAAAACATTGTATATTTTCGCCAATTACGTCAATTATCGCAAGATACTTTAGCCCAACAGATGAATTCTGATAAAGGCTATTTATCGCAAATAGAAAATGCGAAAAGAAATGCTTCTACTGATTACATTGAGAGACTTTGCCGAGTGTTCAATGTAAAGCCTGAAGAATTATTTAAAGAACGTAACTTTAATCTAAAGGCTCGAGTAGATAGTCGTAAATAACTCTAGCATAGGGTTATTTTTATTTTATCATATTACTAGTAAAAATAAATTACTTTTTTGTAAAACTAGCTTACTTTTTTAAAATGGCGTTTGTGAGAAAATTTTAGTATGAGGTGATGAGATGACAAAAACGCCGACTTTTCAAGAGCTAGAAGAAAAGATGAAAAACTTTAATTTGTCTGATTATCAAGCAACTATATGTAGAAATATAAAACGAATAAGAAAAGATTTATATGATGAATATAAACATTATTATAAAGAAAATAATATGAAAAACCCTTATTCTTCACAGTCTATTGCAGAGTTACTTGGTATTAGTCATGAATATTATAAAAGACTTGAAAGTTTTGATAAAACAAAGCCTATATCTATTAAACTATTTTTAAAAGTAGTAGTTTTATTTGATAGAGATATTAGTGATTTCTTAAAATGATAGTTGGAATTACATTTCTAAACTATCATTTTCATTTGAAACAGTATAGCCATTTTCAATATAATTAATATCTTCATTATTTAAAATATCTTTATCTAGC
Source organism: uncultured Clostridia bacterium (assembly GCA_944376495.1). Taxonomy (GTDB): domain Bacteria; phylum Bacillota; class Clostridia; order Christensenellales; family UBA1242; genus Caccovivens. Next base: position 13,124 of record CALWCW010000094.1, read on the forward strand.
ATATCAGAAATTACGTTTTCATATATCTTATCTTTGTGGTTTGAACTATAAAATTTATCTTGAAAAAAGTCTAAAAGTTTTTGCCATAATTTTTGCCAAATTTGAATTATTTGCTCTAGTTTAGATATTTTTTTATTTAATTCTTTAATTTCCATATTTTTAGAGTTTAACTGGTATTTGGTGTTTCTATTTCTCAGATTTAAAGTTTGTATTTCCTCTTGCTGTTTATCAATGGTGTCTTGTAATTTTTGTACTTGCTTATCATGATTTTGTAAATCATTTTCAAAATCATTAAGTATAACCGTTAAGTCATTTACATTTTTAATATCACTAACATTATTATTAACTTGCTCAATGTAGTTGTTTATTTCGTTAAGCTGATTTTGATTTATGGTAAAATTCTCTTTGTTGATAAGAGTAGGTTTTAAATTATTAATGATTTCTTTTACTTGATTAGATTTTTTAATGGTATCATTAGATTTTTGATTAACATCTTCTAATCTTTTTTTATTGGCTTCATTTTGCTTTTTTAGTTCACAATATTTTTTCATATTTTGAACTTGTATATCTTCATTTCTTCCTAACTCTTTGGCTTTTAATTTCATGTTAGTTTTATAGACTTTATTAAATGAAGAAATACATTTAACTCTCATTTTTTCTTGTATAAGTTTTAGAGAATCTTTAGTAAATATATCAGATTTACCAACTTGTTTTTTCATACCATTTTTTCGACCATTTTTAATTGGAACACCTACAATATGTAAGTGAGGGGAGCTTTCATCATAATGGACTGCTGCCGAAGCTATTTTAAAAGTTGGAACAATATTTTCTAAATCTAATAATTGTTCTTCAAAGACTAAATTCATTTTCTTTTTATAATTTTCTTCTTTATCTTTCCAATAAAACATATCGCCAAGTTCAATGATAATTTCACAAGCTAGATCCGATTTTTTATTGTTGGAAATATGGGTAAAGTAGTCATCTATTTTCCTATCATTTCTAGTTTGTTTTTTATTATATTCTAATCTAGCTTCTTCAAATTCTTGCTTATATAAATCTTTAACATCTTCATATAAATTATTACTACCACGAAGAATAGTTATAAGCTCTACGTTATTATCGTATTTTCTTAAATTATGTTTATTTACTTTTGATAAAGCTCTTGCATTTTGAATAGCATTATTATTAAATATATTATCTTTTACATTTTTGTTTTTCATTACTTGTCTTGAACGTTTACTTTTATTTTTATCATTTCCTATATGAAATGAGTAAGATAATTCTTGCATTAAATCACACTCCTTTTAACACTAATTTTGATACGACAAAATTTCTAACTCCCTATATATTTTGACGCAAGGCATCAAAATATGGGAGCTAAGGTTAGCCACCTTAGAAACGGCTAGTCTTATTCGTAATATTCTAGTGTAAAACACAAGTAATAAAACTCATAAGACTATAAGATAAATAACAAGCACGGCTTTTTATTTATCTTTGAAAAATTATTCAAACATTTGCAAACTACGTAAGCAATTATTTTCATAATTTTGTATGCAAACTATCGCCACTTTCATTTGCTAAAGCAAACAAAACGTGCCACGTTTGCTATTACTTTTTTTAGAAAAAAAGTAAACAAAAAACTCCGAAATTTTTATATCTCGAAGTCTATGTTTTCTTCTAATAATTCTTCGGTAAATATTACATCATTTATATCTTTATCATATTTAAAATAACCGACACAATTATTTTTATCAATTACTTTTAAGGTATCTCTATCATATAAAAATATTGAAAATTTTAAAATATTAAAATGCTTTTTTAGATAATTTAATACTTTATATTGGCTTATGGTATCAACATTATTTTTTAATATATCTATATTAGTTAACTTTCTCATTATTATCACACTCCATTAAAATATACTCATTATATTCAATATCTTCTGGTGGTATCGTATGGAATAAATCTTCTTCATTTTCAACTCTTATTTCGCTATCTTTTGATACACCAAGCATTCCCATATTTATTTTAGTTTTCTTACCGTCCATTGGTTCTAAAGGGAAAATTCTAACAATTTCATCTTCCTCTCGTTTTTGGGTATCAAACATTTTTGTTTCAAAATCTAGTATTCCCTCATAGTAGTGAACATCATAATATTCTCTTAATCTCATAACATGTCTTTCGACTTGCTTTTGTGGTAGATACTGTGATACTCTCACATATCCAATACCATCAACGTCCATTTTTATAAATTTCCAGTCAATAAAACCTTTGTCATATAAACTTTTAAAATCGTTATAAAATGTGCTTCTAAAATTTACATCATTAACAATATAGTCGCCATCAACATCTAATCTTAAAGTAATATCATCTATATAATTTGTGATAATTTGGGCTTTTTCTTCACGTGATAAATCTTTCCAAGTAATTTCAATTTGATTATATAAATTTGGTAATTTTATTTGGTTAATAAAATCTATGTCACGTTTAATTAAAATATCTTCTTCTGTAAAATTTAGGTCATCAACTTGATTTTGTTCTAGTAATTGTCTTTCTAAATTCTTAATGTTTTCATCAATAATAGCACTTTCTTTTTTGTATTCTTCAATGGTAAAAACCTCGTTTATATAAGCCTCTTTAATTCTATCTTTTTTCTTTTCTTGGGCTTTTAATTCTTTAGTTAATTCTTCTTTAGGGTTATTTAATTTATTTTTAAGCATTGGTAAAAAGAAATTATTAACAACAGAATCGTATTCTAAAATATCACTTAAAAGATGTAAGATAGACTGTTCTATTTTATCTTCCTTGATATTGTTTTTACACTCACAACACCCATAGTAATAATAATATTTATCAGCTTTCTTTTTGTATGAGGCTCTGCCGCCTAAAATTCTGCCACATTTTGGACATTTTAGTTTTTGTAAAAAGATATAAGTTAAGTTTCTCATATAATTTCTTGAGTTCTTTTTCTTTTGAACTTGACAGTTTTCCCACATTGCTTTACTAACTAAAGGCTCAACAACATTTTCGTAATAAGTGGGGTGGTTAGTTCTTTTACCATGTATGAAATCGCCTTTATAAATGGGATTTTCTATCATATTTAATATGGTACTATCTCGCCATTTTTTATTACCAACATTTTCTTTATTAAAAATATTGGCTATTTTCTGATAGCTATTTCCTTCAAAGTACAATTGATACATTCTGACAACTATATCTTTTGTAAGTGGGTTAGGTACTAATTTTTTATTTTCTCTTTTATACCCAAATGGAGTTTGGCTAGGAATATTACCACTTTTAATTGCTCCAACAAGTCCCAATTTTGTCCTTTCGCTAGTTCTTTCAATTTCATTTTGACTTACACTCATTAATAATCTTGAAATTAATTTTCCATTAGCTGTCGTGGTATTAATTTCATCATTTGCACAGTCCAAATAAGCATTGTTTTGGTCTAAAAAGTTCATAATGTTTTCCCAGTCGTAAACACTTCTTGTAAGTCTATCTAATTTTAATGTAACGATAGTATTTATTTTCTTCGCCTTAATATCTTCTAGCATACGGTCAAATTCTGGTCTGTGGTTTCCAGTTTTCGCACTAATACCAGCATCTTCGTAATAGTCATAAATTTCATAATCTCTGCATTTACAAAATGCTTCTAATCTTTCTTTTTGTTCTGGTAAACTAAAGCCCTCACGAGCTTGGTCTTCGGTACTTACTCGTGTATAAATACCTGCAATTTTCTTTTCTTCGTTCATAACATCAGTCCTTTCTTTCAACACGAAAAAACACAAGAGAAATTTCCCTTGTGTTTAGATAAAATATACGAAGACAGTATTTCATGCGTACTTTTTCCTAGCTTACATTATTTTAACAGTATTATTGATATTGTCAATACCCAAAAAGTATATACTAAAGTTTATATTTTGTCTGATACTTTTTCTTTCCAAAAACATAAAAAAGCCCTTTAAAATCAACGAAAATTGATATAAAAATAATACTAATAAAATATACTAAAAATAGTCAAAAAATTTTTTTGCTTTTTTTATTAACTCACAATTATTTATTATTTTCCTAAAACAGAGAAATTTCTAATATTGAAAATAACAAAATGGACTGATTTTATTTTTATTTACTTTATATTTTTTAAATATTCTTCAAATTTATTTAAAGGAATACATTTACTTAAATTTTCTTCATAAATATATGGATCATAATTAAAAACTAAAAAAGTAATGCCTTTAATAATCACTCTATGAGGCTCGACATACATTAAATTTGTATGTTTAATTGTTCTAATACTACCATTATAAAAAGTAGGAGTAGTATTACAAAAACTACAAATAAATTCTAATTTCTTTTTCAAAGTATTATCAATTGGGTTTTCTTTTTTAATAACATTTACCATTAACAAATCACTCTCACTTTCTTAAACACAAAAAAATCAAATCCATTTCTGAATTTGATATTTATCATAATGCTCGAAAGTTCGAGCAGATTCTTCTCTGGAGCGATTGGTTAAGTTATTTCAAACTTTTCCTCTCGAATTGGAAACCGATAACGTTAATATCAATTTCTAATAGTATTTTAACATGAATTTATATTTATTCCAAGTGTTTTTTTGAAGTATCATCCGGATTTTTAGACAAATCTTTAATTATCAAATCAATATATTCTTTAAAATCATTATCTATTATTAATAAATCTTCTAAATTTTCTAAATTCAAAATTGTAGAAATATAGTGTTCTTTTTCTAGAAAGTGGAACTTTTTTACTAAATTTTACATTGACTCATAAAATTAATTTAGACTAAATTACATCATTTACATTAATAAATTTGCATAAAACTATTGGAAGAACAT
>CALWCW010000095.1 GCA_944376495.1 uncultured Clostridia bacterium
CCACAATGCACTCTTGAGATAAGCGAATTTTTACGTATGCCAGATATTTCAGCATATTGGACTGACATTGTTTGGGTTTGCGTCAAAATGTTATTGTATGCTTTTGGTATGGTTTTAGCATCAATAACAGCAACATTTTTAGCATCTCATATTGTCACCGCCCTTCTTGCAAGAGTCCGTGGAAAATTATTCAACAAAGTAAATAGTTTTTCTCATGCTGAAATAAACAAATTTTCTATTCCTTCTTTAATAACTCGTTGCACAAATGATATTACTCAACTTCAACAAGTTTTTACAATTGCTATAACATTAGGCTTGAATGCTCCTTTGACTGCAATTCTAGCAATAATTAATATTGTTAAAATATCGACTGGAAATTCAGCGGCACAACTTTCATGGGTTAACATAATTTCTATTATTGCAATTTGCATTGTTGTAGTTGTAATTGTTTTAACAGTTGTTCCAAAATTTAAAACAATTCAAAAAGCAACTGATAAATTAAACCTCGTTACAAGAGAAAATTTGACAGGACTTAAAGTTGATCGTGCAAATAATGCCGAAGATTCTCAAGAGAAAAAATTTGATGAGGTAAATCAAAAATTTTCTAAACTTGAACTATATGTAAACAGAATTTTAACAATTATTGAGCCAAGTCTATCACTCATTATGCAAGGCACTTCCCTTGCTATCGTGTGGATTATCGGGTTGCTAGCTGGTGAAAATCCTTATCTTTTGACTGTAATGAGCACTTTTACACAATATTCTTTATTTATAATAATGTCATTTACATCTCTTTCAATGCTGTTTATGTTTATTCCTCGTGGAATTGTTTCTGCTCGAAGAATAAATGAAGTTTTGGAAACTGAAGTATCTTTAAAAGATGGGCAAGGTGTAAATCCTACTGAAAAAGGAACAATTTCATTCAAAAATGTATCTTTTAAATATCCAGATGCAGATGAAAATGTTTTAGAAAACATCAGTTTTGAAGTTACTCAAGGTCAAACAATTGCCTTTATTGGCTCTACAGGAAGCGGTAAAAGCACTTTAATCAACCTTATTCCCCGCTTTTACGATTGCACTGAAGGTGAAATTTACGTTGACGGAAATAATGTAAAAAATTATACTCAACACCAACTTCACAACCTTATAGGTTATGTTCCACAAAGAGGTATGTTATTTAGCGGAACTGTCACTGATAACATTAAATATGGAAAAGAAGATGCGTCAGAAGAAGAGGTAAAAAAGGTAATAGACATTTCAGCCTCAAATTTTGTCTATGATTTTCCTGAAGGACTTGACCATCATATATCTCAAGGCGGAAAAAACGTATCTGGTGGACAAAAACAAAGGTTATCAATAGCAAGAGCAATTATAAAAGATCCTGACATTCTGATTTTCGACGATAGTTTCTCTGCCCTTGACTATAAAACCGATAGAATAGTCAGAGCAAATCTTAATAAAGAATTTAAAAATACTACAAAAGTCATAGTGGCTCAAAGAATAGGAACTATAATGAATGCCGACAAAATTATAGTTTTAAATGAAGGCAAGATGGTTGGTCAAGGAACACATCAAGAACTTCTTAAAAACTGCGAAATTTATAAGGAGATTGCTCTTTCTCAATTATCAAAGGAGGAACTTGAAGAAAATGAATAGAAACAAAATTTCATCTCCGAATAAAGCGAAGAATTTTAAAAAATCTTTTAAAGACCTTTTTAAAAGACTTTGGGTATATAAGTATGCCCTTCTTGTTGCTGTCATATTTGCAATACTTGCTGCTGTTTTAAACGTTTTAGGTCCTAACTATTTGAACCAACTTATGACAATGCTTTTTGATACAAATGGATTTGAAGTAAGCGACGTCACTAAAATGGGACTTATTATTTTATCAATGTATTTACTAGCAAGTATATTAGGATATATTCAAGGTTATATAATGTCCAAAATTTCAGTTGGCATTTCTAGAAAAATGAGAACTGAAATATCTCAAAAAATAAACAAACTACCCTTAAAATATTTTGACAGAAATAGCTATGGTGATGTTTTATCAAGGGTCACTAATGATGTCGATACAGTAGGAAATACACTTGAGCGAACTATATCTTCAATGATTACTTCAATAGTTACTATTATTAGTATCCCAATTATTATGTTTACAATAAGTTGGCAGTTAACACTCGTTTCTTTAGCACAAATTCCACTTGCCCTTATAACTGTGTTTATTGTGGTGAAATTTAACCAAAAATATTTTGTTAAACAACAAAAATATATCGGTGATGTCAATGGTTACGTTGAAGAAAATTTTTCTGCACATAACGTTGTTAAAGCTTTTAACGGCGAAGAAAAATCTTTCAATGCTTTTAACAAGATTAACAATAATTTAAAAACAACTTCAAGAAAAGCACAATTTTATTCAAATATTATGCACCCTATAGTTAATTTTACAAGTAATGTAATCTATGTTTTGATTTGCTTGGTCGGTGCTCATATTGCAATTTCGACAAATAATATGGCATTTTTAGCAACTATTATTACATTTATGACTTATAGCAAACTTTTAAATCAACCAGTGTCACAAATAGGTTCTATTTCGGGGACTTTACAATCTACAATGGCTGCCGCTGAAAGAGTTTTTGAATTTTTAAATGAAGAAGAACAACCGGATGAAAGTGATAAGACTCTAACAATTGAAGATGTTAAAGGAAAGGTTGAATTTAAACATGTAAATTTTGGCTACACCCCTGACAATCAAATTATCTATGACTTTAACTTTACAGCAAATCCTGGTGAAAAAATTGCGATAGTTGGACCAACTGGAGCGGGAAAAACAACTATGGTAAATTTGCTTATGAGATTTTACGAAGTGAATAGCGGTGATATTTTGATTGACGGAGTCCCTACAAAAGATATGAATCGAAGTTATGTTCGCTCACTTTTTGGTATGGTTTTGCAAGATACATGGCTTTTTGAAGGAACTATCAAAGATAACTTGAGATTTGGGCGACCTGATGCTACTGATGAAGAAATCGTAGAGGCTTGCAAGATGGCAAATGTTGACCACTTCATTAGAACAGAACCCGGCGGATATGATATGGTTCTTTCAGAAGAAACCAACATTTCAGCAGGACAGAAACAACTTCTCACAATTGCAAGAGCGATGGTTCAAAATGCTCCTATGCTAATTCTTGATGAAGCAACAAGTTCAGTTGATACACGAACAGAAATCTTAATACAAACCGCAATGGATAGACTTACCAAAGGCAGAACAAGTTTTGTTATAGCTCATAGACTTTCAACTATTAAAAATGCAGATAAAATTATTGTTATGAAAAACGGCAATATTGTAGAAGTTGGAACTCACGAAGAATTGCTTGAAAAAGGTGGCGCATACAAAGAAATTTATACAAGTCAATTTGAAAGAGGCGAAGATTTTTAAGGTGAAAATAAAATGAAAGAATTAGAATTACAACATGTTTATAAAGATTATAAACTTGATAACAAAGAAAAATTTAATGCCTTAAATGATATAAATATTTCCTTTGAAAAAGGCGAACTCGTTTCAATAATTGGTGAAAGCGGAAGCGGTAAAAGCACTTTAATGAATTTAATTGGTGGTCTTGATTCTGATTATCAAGGAGTAATAAATATCGGAGGAAAAGATTTAAAAAGTTTTAAAGAAAAACAACTTGATG
>CALWCW010000096.1 GCA_944376495.1 uncultured Clostridia bacterium
ATGATTAGACCGCATATCTATTATACACGAAATTTTAAATTCTGGACTATATTTTTTAAATTTACTTCCTTTCTTCGCCATAAAAAAGTGAACCTCCTTAAGTGTCTAACTTTTGGGGTTCACTTCAGAAAGACAGAGTTTTTTTAATTCTTTTTAAAATGTTTTTATTGAATTTTTTATTAATTTATATTTTTCATAAATTAATTTTTATTTTATAATTTTTAATTTAAATAAAATTATTAATTAATCACCAAAGCCAAGTTTTGGTTCAGGTGGAACATCATCCATGTTCTTCTCAACTTCTAAAACATCTTCAACGCCTATTGTTAAATCGGCGACATTTGTTCTTTCCGCTTGATATTCTTCAGTCATTTGCAAAAGGTTGCGAACAAATCCTGCATTTGAGAAGTATGGTTTTGTTTTGTTTGATGCTATAATTTTCTTTATAAGTTCATTTGCTTCTTTTGTGATTTCAAATCCATCTTTCTTCATTAAAAGGTCAAAAATTTCAAGTAATTCTTCTTCTGAATAATCTTTAATATCTATGACGCTTGGGAATCTTCTTCTAAATCCAACATTTTTATTAAGAAGTGCTTCAATTTTATCTTTATATCCCGCCATAATAATCAAAGTTCTTAAGTCTGGATTTTCTGTTTGTTTGTGATATATATTTTCAACTTCAACCATAAGTTGAGTAATTGCTTCTTGAGTAAAAGCATCTTCATTCCCAGATGAACTTAAAAGTGAATAAACTTCATCAAGGAAAATTGTTCCGCCAGTTGCTTTCTGGAAGATGTCTTTAACTTTTCCAACAGTTTGACCAACATATTCTGCCTTTAGACCTGCACCATTGAGTTCAATAAACTCTTTATTTTTAATTATGCCCGAATCAAAGAATGTTCCAGACATTGCTCTTGCAACTGTCGTCTTACCAACACCTGGATTTCCGACAATTCTAAAATTGCAATCAACTGTTTTATTTGGGATTTTTTGGATTAATTTTGCCTTTCTCAAAACAACACGTTTGACATCTTTAAGCCCAATAAGTCCATCAAAATTCTTTTCAATTGCATCTTCAACTGAAAGATATTTTCCTTTTTGTTTGCTTGCAGGTTTTACTTCTCCACGTTTTTGAACCTTATTAGAAACTTCATTTTTTGTATTTTTACTGTCGTTGTTATTTGTTTTACTTTCATCAATCTTTTTCATAACATTAGGAAGATTAAGAATATTATCAATCCAATTACTAATTAGATAGTAGTTTTCTTGGTGTAAATTGGCAAAACTAACTCTTACTTTTTTGAATTGTTTAGTCGTAACATCTACAAAATTTTTAAAATAATTTTGAAGATTATTCATTGCAACCAAATATTTATCTTCCAAATTGCTGTTGACAATCGCTGAATAAACTTTATCTATTGGATTGTCCTCTACAGGCAAAATAGCCTCTAAATCGTTAAGATAAACTCCCAACATAAAATAATTTACAATTTTTTCTGGTATTTCATCAATCTCTGAATTTGAAAAAATTTCATCAATACCTTTAAGCATTACCGCTTGAATTGCAAGACCAGCACTATTAATAACATCACTAAAAGCTTGTGCGAAAAGCTGTTTTTTCTCTGCAACCTTTTCACTATCATTTGGATTAAATGAAAGTTTATGGAAAAGTTCTGTTTGTTTAAAAATTGACTGAACTTCTAATGAATCAGGGACATCTTCATTTAAAATAAAATCCATAAATTCATCAATGTGCCTAACAAAATAAAATTGATAAGCGATTTGTTCTAAATGGTGTTCAAAATACATAATTCACTCCTTTATCTTTTGCGGGTAGAAAGATTAGTTACTTATATTATAAAATGAAAATCTTCATTCGTCAATACTTAATTTTATGTTTTTTCATTTAAAAGAGTTTTTAATTATATAATCATATTTTTAAAATTTAAAAAAATCTATTAAATCTCTCTTACTTCTGCCAAATATAATCCTAAAACTTTTAGTTTATCAACCAAATCATAGGAGGTCAACCCATCAATTTCTATAGCAATGCAATCGCCGGGAGAGTTTTCAGAAAAAGTGTCCCAAGCAGTTTTTAAATTTTCAGTCAATGGTATGTTATGCTTTTTAAATAAATTTTCCACCATTATTTTGTTAGAAGAATAAATTTTAACAACATTATATTTGCCAATAAAAATTTCATCATGACTAATGTGTGAAGCAAAGCCGAATTTGCACATTCCATCATTAATTAAAAGTTCTCCATAATCTTTCATTATTTTAATTAACACCTCCCTTCTTTGTCCATCAATATAAAAGACATTATCATGAAATCTTGCAAAATCATTTTTTCTTAATTCCATTTCTTGTTGTTGAGTTGCTGGTAATTCAAGTATAAAAAAGCATGGTTCAGTTAGTCCATCAATAAAACCTAAAATCAAATCTTCAATTTTTTCGCAAGATATGTTTGCGGTCACTTCTTTATCTTTAATTTCATAACCTTCTTTTATTTCATCTTTTTGCGGAACGATATAACCCTTTGAAAAATTCATATAACTCATCTCCTTTAATAATTCCTAATTTAAATTATATCATAATTATTGATATAACAAAATACTTTTATATCTTTTCCCCTTAATAAAAAAATCAAAAATCCCCTTTTTCGCAAAATAAAAAAGAATTTTATTTCAAAAAATCTTAAACTCTACGGTTAGTGGGAGTAATTTGCCTATCTTATGTGATATAATATGGTTGTAAAAGGAGTAGTAAATGGATTTACAAATTATTGGTGATTTTATAAAACAGCAACGCAAGGCAAAAGGCTTAACTCAAGCACAACTTGCAGAGAAGATTTTTGTCAGCGAAAAGACAATATCAAAATGGGAATGTGGAAATGGGTTTCCTGACACTTCTCTTATGTTGCCACTTTGCAAGCAACTTGGAATTACAGCCAATGAACTATTATCAGGTAAAAAGTTGGCAAGTGATGAATATAAACAGCAAGCAGAAAACAATTTAATCACTTTAAAATCGCAACAAGAACAAAGTCATAAACAATTGCTTGCAATAGAAGGCGTTTTAGGCTATATGTCGTCTATTACATTTATTATTCTCGTTTTTGTTGCATCTTTTGCAGAACTAGAAACATGGACTAGGATTTTGTTGATAGTAATAGGCTTTATTCATATCATTTTTGGTATTCACTTTTGCATCGTCATTGAAAAAGATGCTGGCTATTATGAATGTCAACATTGTCATAATAAATATATTCCAACGTATAAACAAGTTTTGTTCTCAATGCACTATGGAAGGACTAGATATATGAAATGCCCAAATTGCAATAAAAAATCATGGCAAAAGAAAGTAATCAAATAAATCCACTTTGTCAAAATGCCAAAAAATTAAAGACTTATAAAATCGCCACCAAATACAAAGCATATATAATAGGTGGCGAATTTTAAATTAAAAAATTATAATATTAATTTATAAATTTCAAAAAATAAAATTAAATAAAATAAATTAATTAAAAAAAATAAATAATAAATAAAAAAATAAATTGATAAAAAATTATTTTAATTTATTATAATTAAAAAATAAAATTTATATTTTTTAATATAAAATTAATTTATTTTTTACATTTGAAAATAATTTAATATTCCAACTAAAAGAGCATAACAGAAATCCTTTTGATATTCTTCTTTTTGAAGCAACAACTCCTCTTGTGGATTTGATAAAAATCCGCACTCAACTAATACAGAAGGGATGGTTGAGTAGTTTAGAACGAAATAATCCCCAACACTGACATATTTTCTAGCATTATCAAATCCCTGACATAGCGATGACTGAACACTCTTAGCAAGTTCAAATCCGCTGTCACTACCTTTTGCATAAAAAACGTAAGCACCATTTGATGATGAAAGCGGAAAACTATTCATGTGCAAACTTATCATCAAATCTGCTCCGCTGTTATTAATTATGCTTTTTCGTTTTTCCATCTCACTACGTTTTTTATTAAAGGCGGTTTCGTCATAAAGTCCGTTCATATCAGGTCGCGTTAAAATAACACCGATTCCAAAATCAGAACAAAGGTCTTTTAGAGTAAGAGCATATTTCAAATTTAGTTCACTCTCTGTAATTCCTGTTTGCTTTCCCACCGCTCCTCCGTCACGACCCCTAGATGCTATAATAGGACAGTAAGCATAAGCAGTCATGTATTATTCAACACAAAAATCTAGAAAAAAGGAGGTTTAAGGACTCTTATCTTACATACTTAGGAAGATAGGTTTAATGCCTATCTTCCTTTATTTTAAAGCATTTCGGTATGTCGAAATCAAATTCATTATTCATAATGTTTTGGATATTCATAAACATATCAACAGGATTATAATTTGGTTT